>JAQQAK010000082.1 GCA_028527945.1 Spirochaetaceae bacterium | reverse complement strand
AAGAACAACTTTATTGTTTTATTCATAAAGAAAGCCTTCCTTTTATTCCAAACTCAAATCCAGGAACAGGATAACCTAGCCTGTCAACATAACTTTGATTGAGTAAATTATCAGCTGTAGCTGAAATATGAAAAAAATCTGTAATATCCATCCCCAACGAAGTTGATAAAATAATTACATCATCCAGATATTTAGTATTAGCATTGTTGGTAAAACGGTATCCAATATATTTACCAGAGAAATCTATTGTAAACTTATCAATAATGGTAAAAAGAATTGAAACATTGCCTGAATGCTCCGGTCTGTATGCCAACTGTTTACCATAATTTACAGAATCACTGTCCGCGTCCACACACTTTAGCCAGTTATAAACAAGATTAAAATCAATATCCATCCAACCAAATATTTTAGTAAAGATCAGTTTACCTGAAAGCTCTGTACCTCCACTATAAACCATTCCGACATTTGAAGGTCTCCAGACTCCACCGGCAGACGGCATCCATTGAATAAGATCATCTATATGGCTGAAAAATCCGGATATATCAATTCCGGCATTAAACACCTCATTATTAGTGAAATTATAAGAAAGTCCTAAATCTGTTGAAAAAGACTTCTCTGGTTCAAGGTCTGAATTACCAGCGGCAAAAGCGCCTTGAGGCCAAAATAAATCCTGAAAAGAAGGATTTTTGTAGGCTGTTCCAGCGTTTAATTTTATATAAAACGGTCCGTCTGAAGAACTTGATCTAAAAGGAGCCCAACCTCCTGAAGCTGACCATGTAAAAGCAAAATCAGGATCAAGTTCCATCGAAGCATAATCATCCAAATACCAGTCTATACCGAGGGCCGGAGTAAAATCAAAGTTACCAGCAATTATATCGCTGTTTGTATGAAGAGACGCCGTATGTTGAAAAGCGTCGCCATCAACAGAAGAGCCTGCACTATCTGTCAAAGCGGTTGAATAAAGATAATTAAAATTATATCCGGCATTAGTATTTATGGTAATATAAACTCCTGAAACATCATAATTAGAGACCCAAGACACCCCAGCATCAATAGAGGTATCATTATTACAATCATCAACATCATCGTCCGGATTTGAATATTCCGAAGAAATATAAGCGCCATTAATATTAATACTTATTGTACCGGCTTTTTCAGCATCGAGTTCTACAGAACTACCACCGCTTGCCCGGATATTATCAATCTCTGCGTTTGGAGTTAAAAACTCCATAATACCAGGCGCTCCTCTTTGAGACATATAAAAAGAGCCGTTCAACTTGAAGCTGTCAAAAACATCTGGTTCTTTTTCAGTTTTTATATTTGTTTTATCCCAACCCAGTTGGCCTGAAGCATTAGCTGACCATCCATCATTATTGAGTCTTTCGACTGTTGAATCAGAAACTTGATACTCGTATCCGCCTCCAGTATATAAACCTCCGGCATTGAAAGAGCCGCTCCAACCAGATTCTTTGCCAAATGGGCCAGAAAGAGAAGTATTTAATTGATGGGTGTTAAAAGAAGCAAACCCATATTCAACTGAAGTAGAAAGCTTTTGCGCAGAATCTTTTTTGGTAATAATATTAATAACTCCGCTTACAGCCCCTTCGCCATAAATTGCTGCTGCCGCGCCACGAATGACTTCAATCCTTTCAACTGAATCTAAGGGAATAGATGATAAATCTACCCCTCCTGTCCAAACTGAATCAGCAGGCTTTCCATCAATCAAAACAAGTACATGACGAGTTTCTCCACCTCTTATACTTACTTTCTGAGGTTCAAGAACTCCACCCTGCCTGGACACAGTAACACCAGGAGCCATCTCTACAACATCTACAACATTTTTGGCTCCCGACTTTTTGATGTCTTCTTTTGTAAAAACTGTAACTTCTCTTGTTGTGTACAAGATCTCTTCTTCAGTATTTTCTTCTATTACAATATCATCCATTATAACGGTGTAGAGTGAATCATCTTCATCTACAGAATCATTCTCATCCTGAGCCGCTACTAAGAAAACAATAAAAAATGATAAAACAAAAATTAAAAAGAACTGACTAATCTGCTTCTTCAACATTAATCCCCATTGCTGACATAAGTCTTGCTCCTGTCATCCAGGAAGGACTGTAATCCTGCCCATCAAGAATAGACGGATCATCAACAAGCTTAAGATACCTCATCTTTCCGTCAGAAGGCCATGATTTGTCTGAATCATTGACACTAACAAAATCTGAAAGATCAAAATAATCTCCGCCAAGGTAGTCATCTGTTGGTGTAAAATATTTAGATACATAAACTGCATCGCCATTTGAATCTGTTAAGTCTTCATAACTTTCAGTATCTGCGTCAAGATATTCGGCAGCTACATCTTCCCTGAAATTTGCCCAAGTATGATTGTTACCAAAAACATCAACGACCTCTGACCAGTCATAATCATCATTGGCCTCGCCCGGTGTTGAGTTCTCAATATAAGATTCTTTACTGCTTATATACCAGTTTACGTTGTCCTCTGACACATATACATGGGCAAGCTCATTCCATGAACCATCGACCTTCCCCTGAAAAACATTGTGATTAGAGAAGAGGACGAAGTCATCACCATCACCATCAATAATCACCCAGTCAGAATCAAACTTCCAAACGGCCTCGCCACCGCTTCCAAGAACGGTCATATCAGCATCTGAATTGCTATACAAAGAACTGCACCCTTCAGGAGGGCCGCAGGCTCCTTCTTTTGTCTCATCAAGTGGATAACCGTTAGAATCATAATAATCTGAATCATCAGTTATTCGTGCCGAGCCTATTTGTCCAGGATTAAATTCTATATTTTCAGTTAAATAAACATTCTCAGGATAATTAGAGTCTGATGCAATTACATCTTCCCAATCTTCAGAGCTGTCATCAGAGTCATCAGGGCTGTAAGGACTCTCCGGATAAGAGCCATCACAGCCAATAAGCGATATTATAAACATGATAAGAACAAAGCCTGAAAAAAGGCAAACCTTATCACTTTTCATATATCTACTCAGATTTGGTATATTGTGAATAAGAAAAATAGTTATCAGCCGCAGTCATGCCAGCAAGAGCTTCATCTGAAGTTGTAAAAGTCTCAGAACCATAGCCTTCTGACATATAAACAGTTGTAGTACCATCAGCAGTTGCAATATTTTTGTACCTTAATACAAAACAAGTACCAACTGGTGTATAATCACTGTTACTTTCTGTAAGTTGAACAAGAATATAACCATAATTATCAGCATCAGATGTTTCGCCAGCATTTAACTCATCATTTTTATATGACACTACAGTACCTGAATAGTTCAAACTATCTGCATAATAGCTAGCATAAGTGGTATTTGAAATAACTATCTTTGTTGAGTAAGTATCTTCCCAGGTTCCAGCTATAGCTGTATCTTCTGTAACTTCTGAACATGATGTAAAAAAAGACAAGGTTGCGACTACTGCAAGAAGCAGCATAATTTTCTTAAAATTTGTTTTCATTGAATTCCCCTTTTTTCAAGGAGAGAGGTATTCCAGCCTTAAGAGAATCTTTGGCATATACCGACTCTGTCCTCGAAGTCAATGTATAAATAAAGTAGGTTGCATATTGATGTATCTGACTTTCGGTATATCCGGTACCGATTCACAGTGGCGGGCCCGTGGAGGATTCTCACCTCGCTTCCATCTTAAACGCCACTCATTATATATGAAAATATTATTAAAAAGCGATAGCCTAAAGCTATTTTAATACCATTCTTTTTTGAAATGCTGGATTGATAAAAGTTTTTTTATTAGAATATCGCCATGAACAGAAAATTTATATCTACAGGTCATCTTATTGATTCAGGAATACTTTCATCAATATTAAATCTTATTATAGACGACGGAGCAGACTATCAGATTGTCCGCTTTGATCTGGGTAAAGAACATAAAGAAGAATCTTATCTTGAAATTGAGGTTTTTACAAACACAGAAGAACAACTTGCGTCTCTTACACCAAAACTTGTAAGACATGCCTGTTATGAAAAATCAGCCGCTGAAGCAGTGTTTTTCACAGCAGAATATGATAAATGTGCTCCTGATAATTTTTATTCCACAACAAACCACCGCACAGAGATTTTTAAAGATGGTAAATGGCATAAAGTTTTACAGCAGAGAATGGATGCCTCTATAGTTTTAACTGACAAAGGTTTTATATGCCGTAAACTTAGAGATATAAAAAAAGGCGATAAGATTCTTACAAATGCTGAGTCTGTAAGGGTTTTTCCACCAACGTCATTGACCGCAAAAGAAGACTTTGGCTTTATGTCAGGTGATGTATCATCAGAACGCGCCTCAAATATGGCTGTAAAAAGAGTTGCTGATACCTTCAAGGAAATGAAAGATCAGAATAAAAAGGTTGTCGTTGTAGCCGGCCCGGTTGTAATTCATACTGGCGGAGGAGCCGCCCTCGCCTCTTTAATAAAAAAAGGTTATATATCTGGTCTTCTTGCAGGAAACGCGCTGGCGGTACACGATGTAGAGTCTCAATATTTTGGGACCTCTTTAGGTGTAGATCTAAAAAGTGGTAAACCAACGCATGAGGGACATAAAAACCATATGAAAGCTATTAACAGGATATATAATCATGGTTCAATTAAATCAGCTATTGAAGCAGGCGATATTGTGGACGGACTTATGTATGCTGTTATAAAAAGCGGTATACCATACTGTCTTGCGGGCTCTATCAGAGATGATGGCCCTCTTCCTGAAACAGAAAATGATATGATTAAAGCTCAAACCGAATACGCTGAAATCATAAAAGACGCGTCAGTTGTACTTATGCTGTCTACCATGCTTCATTCAATAGGTACAGGAAATATGCTTCCTTCATGGGTAAAAACAGTCTGTGTAGATATAAATCCGGCAGTAGTTACCAAGTTATCAGACAGGGGCTCTTCTCAAACCATTGGTATAGTTAGTGATGTAGGCCTTTTTCTAAATAGACTGGACGACTTATTAGATTAAGCTCCTTGCAAAAAAAGCAAATCTTAATTTTAAATTAACATAAAAGAGCAGCCCAAACGGCTGCTCTTTTTTACTTAACAGAGATTTATGCCTCTGTTGTAATAGCAATATTCTTTGTAATCTGATATTCCTTAACAGCTTCAAGTGAAAGTTCTTTTCCAAAGCCTGACTGCTTAAATCCGCCATGAGGAGCCTCAGAAGCTACAGCAAGGTGATTATTAATCCATACAGTTCCAAACTCAAGAGCATGAGAAACTCTCATTGCCTTACCAATATCACTTGACCATACAGAAGCTGCAAGGCCATAAATAACATCATTACCAAGTTTAATAGCATCAGCTTCATCTTTAAATGTACTGATTGTAATAACAGGACCAAAAACTTCCTGCTGCATAATCTCAGAATCCTGAGCCGCGTCAACTATTACAGTTGGAGCATAAAAATAACCATCACCAAACTCAGTAAGCTGTTTTCCTCCGGTAAGAACCTTTGCTCCGTCTTTTACAGCTCTTTCAACAAAACCACTTACTCTTTCAAGCTGAGACTTACTAATAAGAGATCCCATATCTGTATCAGATTTTAAAGGATCACCAACTTTCACTGCCTCGAAAGACTTAACTACAAGCTTGGTTAACTCATCATAAGCACCTTCTTCAACATAAATCCTTGTAGCAGCTGTACAATCCTGTCCAGAATTGAAGGTAGCACCAAGCGTTATAATATCAGCAGCTTTCTGTAAATCAGCATCTTTAAAAACAACAACAGGAGCCTTTCCACCAAGTTCAAGGTGAACTCTCTTTACAGTAGAAGAAGCAAGCTCCATTAATCTTTTACCTGTTCCTGAAGATCCTGTAAGGCTGATTAGTCTGACAGAACTGTCTGTGGCAAGAATCTCGCCTTTTGCGCCCCGTCCAGTTACAATATTTAAAACACCATCAGGAAGACCAGCTTCCTTTGCAATTTCACCAAGCATTAAAGTAGTAAGAGGTGTGTTTGAAGCAGGTTTAATAATTATAGTACATCCGGCAGCTAATGCTGGACCAATTTTCCAAACAGCCATCTGAAGAGGATAGTTCCATGGAGTAATCTGTCCTACAACACCAACTGGTTCATGACGGAAAACGTGAGTAATTCCCTCAACATATTCACCTGCAACAATACCATGTGTATCTCTTGCCAATGTAGAATAAAATTTAAAGTTGTCAACTGAATCATGAACATCAACTGGTTTACACTGAGTTTCCAATGGTTTACCAGTATTCATTGTTTCTACTTCAGCAAACTCATCAGCATGAGCTTCTAGAAGATCAGCAAGCTTCCAGATGATTTTGGATCTTTCAGCAGGAGTACTTTTACCCCAGGGGCCTTCATAATAAGCTTTTTCAGCAGCATCAATGGCCTTTTTAAAATCAGCAGTTGAAGCATCAGCAACAGAAGCAAAAACCTTACCAGTTGCAGGATTTACAACCTCAATTCTGTCTTTTGTTTCTGAAGCCTCCCACTTTCCATTAATCCATAAATCATAATTCTCTTTCATTTTATACTCCTATAAAAACTTTGCTTTAGCAACTCGCCTTGGAAGGCGAGAATTTTAGTTACGTAGCAACTAAAAGATGATAAAAAGTCATGGACGACTTTTTTATCATTCATCCTGTAAAATTTCCTGCCTCAGATGGCAGTTCAAAAGGTAAACTTCGAAATGATAAAATTTCTTTATCAAAAAAACTGTGAAATGACAGCTCCTGAACTGCCTATTCGCCCATACAGTTTTGTATAAATCTTAATT
>JAQQAK010000081.1 GCA_028527945.1 Spirochaetaceae bacterium | reverse complement strand
TGTAAGAAATGTGGTCCTACTCGTGTTGGTTATAAGGTAGAAGGTGATAACAAGACAAGAATCTGTAAGAAATGTGGGGAAACGATCTAATGGCAAAAGCATATGTACCAACATTAAAGAAGCTTTATAATGATAAAATATCAAAAGAGCTTCATCAGGAATTCGGTTATAAATCAGTCATGCAGATCCCTCGTCTTGAAAAAATTGTTGTCAGCATTGGTTGTGGTGACGCAATTGTAAATAAGAAATTTCTTGAATCAGCGGTTCAGGAAATTGAACTTATAACAGGTCAGAAAGCTGTAAAAACAAAAGCAAAGAAATCAATAGCTAATTTTAAGCTAAGAGAGGGAATGGATATAGGTGCTAAAGTTACTCTTCGCGGCGCATATATGTGGGAGTTTCTTGAAAGACTTATTGGAGTTGCACTTCCTCGTGTTAAAGACTTTAGAGGAATAAATCCTAATGCTTTTGATGGAAATGGAAATTACTCTCTCGGAATTACTGAACAGATAATTTTTCCTGAGATTGATTATGATAAGATAGAACGAGTCAGCGGAATGAATATTGCTGTAGTAACTACCGCTAAGACAGACCAGGAAGCCAAGAGCCTATTACAGAAGCTCGGCATGCCTTTTAGGAAATAGGAGTAAAACAATGGCTAAAAAATCTATGATTGTAAAAGCTAACCGAACTCCGAAGTATAGTACACGTAAAGTGAACAGATGCCAGATTTGTGGTAGACCAAGAGGCTATATGCGGAAGTTTAAGATGTGTAGGGTTTGTTTCAGAAAATACGCAAGTGAAGGGCTCATCCCTGGCGTAACTAAATCGAGCTGGTAGGAGAATTATATGGCAGTTTCAGATCCTGTTGCAGATATGTTAACAAAGATAAGAAATGCGAATAGCGCAAAATTTGATAAGGTTGATATACCTACCTCAAAATTGAAGCTTGAGATAGTTAAGATTTTGAAGAATGAAGGTTATGTCAAAAATTTTAAAAAGACCACAATTGACGGAATTAATTTCATTAGAATATTTTTGAAATATGCTGATGAAGATCAGCCAATTATTCATGGTATAAAGAAGATTTCTAAGCCAGGTAGAAGAATTTATTCAAGCTACAAGAAAATGCCTAGAATTTACAATGGTTACGGTACTTTAATTGTTTCTACTTCTTCTGGAGTAACAACTGGTAAAAAGGCTGCTGAAAGACAAGTCGGCGGAGAGCTGATTTGCTCAGTATGGTAGGATAGGGGTAGGAAAATGTCACGAATAGGTAAATTACCGATAACAATTCCGCAAGGAGTTAAGGTTTCAGTTAAAGATGACATAATTACTGTAGAAGGCCCCAAGGGTAAACTTGAGCAGGATTATAAATCTGATATTGAAATAAAGATTGAAAAAGATGAAGTAACACTTGATGTTAAGAATAATTCAAAGGCAGCTCATTCCTATCATGGACTTTATAGATCTCTTATAAACAACATGGTAACCGGAGTATCTAAAGGTTTTTCAAAGAGCCTGATTATCAATGGTGTTGGTTACAGAGCTGAGGTTAATAAAGATATACTTACTCTTAATTTGGGATATTCTCTACCAATTGATTATTTCATAGAAGAAGGCATAACAATAGCTGTTGAAGGAACTAAGGTTACTGTTTCAGGTATTGATAAGCAAAGAGTTGGTCAGGTAAGCGCAGAAATAAGATCACTTCGTCCACCAGAGCCTTATAAAGGTAAGGGAATCAGGTATGAAGAAGAAAATATCGTGCGCAAGATTGGTAAATCTGGTATTAAGTAGGTTAGTTGAATGAAGAAGCTGGTAGAAAAAGCAAACCGTAGAAATAGAAGAAAAAAGCACGTTAGAAAAACGGTTAAAGGGACACCTGATAGACCAAGAATGAGTGTTTTTAAGAGTTCAAAACATCTTTATATTCAAGTTATTGATGATGAAAGTGGTAAGACAATCGCTTTTGCAAATAATGTTGAAAAAGATAATAAAGATTTAGCTTCAACTGTAGAAGGCGCAGCTAAACTTGGTGAACTTATTGGTAAAAGGCTTAAAGAGAAAAAGATAACTAATGTTGTATTTGATAGAAATGGTTATGTCTATCATGGTAAAGTAAAGGCAATTGCCGACGGTGCCAGAAAAGCTGGAATAACCATTTAGGAGGAAGACGTTGGAAGCTGCAAACGATAAAGAATTTACTGAAAAGCTTGTAAAGCTTAACAGAGTTGCAAAAGTTGTAAAGGGTGGTAGAAGATTTTCTTTCTCAGCATTGGTTGTTGTAGGCGATCAGAAGGGAAGAGTAGGATACGGATTTGGTAAAGCAAATGATGTATCTGAAGCTATCCGAAAGAGCGTTGAAAAAGCAAAGAAAAACATGATAACAGTACCTATTAAAAATGATACTGTACCACATGAATATATTGGTGAGTATAAGAGTGCCAGAGTAGTACTTAAACCAGCAGCTGCTGGTACAGGTATTATTGCCGGTGGTCCTGTACGTGCCGTTATGGAAGTAAGCGGGATAAATAATATTCTTAGTAAATCATTAGGTTCTAAGAATACTATGAATATTACCAAGGCTGTATTTAACGGTCTTGAGAATATGATGAACGCAAAAGAGATCGCTAAGGGCAGAGGTAAAACTCTTGCTGATATGTGGGGATAATTATGGCCAAGAAAAGTGTTAAAAAGATAGAAATTGAGCTTGTAAGAAGCCGATTTGGTAGAAAACCAAATCAGCAGGCTACTTTAAAAGCTCTTGGACTAAGAAAGATTAACCAGAAAGTACAGAAAGAGGCTAATCCAGCCATTCTTGGTATGGTTAATACCGTCTCACATCTTGTAAAGGTTGAGGAGGTTAAATAATTATGGATCAGATTAGAGCTCCAAAAGGAGCTACAAAAAAGAAAAGGATAGTTGGTCGCGGTAACGGTTCTACTCGTGGTGGAACCAGCGGAAGAGGTTCTAATGGACAAAACGCACGTTCAGGCGGTGGTGTAAGACCAGGGTTTGAAGGTGGACAGATGCCTTTATACAGACGTGTAGCCAGAAGAGGTTTTTCAAATTATCCTTTTAAAATAGAATATAAAGCTGTTAATCTATTAGAGATTGAAGCAGGTTTTGCAGATGGCGAAACAGTAAGTCTTGAAACTTTAAAAGAAAAAGGTATTGTTAAAGGAAAAAATGTAAGAGTTAAAATCCTTGGAAACGGAGAGTTTACAAAGAAATTAACTTTTGACATTGAGAAAATATCTGCCGGTGCAAAAGATAAAATCGAAAAAGCTGGTGGAAACATTGTTGTAAAAGAAGGTTAGGATGGCTGGGAACAAGCTTGCTGATATGATGCGTGTAAAGGAACTTCGTGACAGAATTCTTTTTACAGTAGTGATGATGATAATATACAGATTTGGTGTAGCTATACCAATACCTGGAATTAATCTGAATGCTTTGAAATTATATTTTATGTCTCAAGAGAGTTCAGGCGGAATAGGCGTTACAGAATATATTAACTTTTTCTCAGGTGGTGGATTTAAGAACTTTTCTATCTTCATGCTTGGAATTATGCCGTATATTTCAATGTCTATTATTATGCAACTCTTGTTAATGGTTTTCCCTTATCTTAAAAAGGTATCGGAAGAAGACGGTGGAAGAAAAAAGATACAGCGATATACAAGATATGGTACTGTTGTTGTATGTTTAATACAGTCATATGTTGTTACTGTATATGCTAATCAGATACCGGATGCTATTACTATGGCAAGATTACCGTATTCTATAATAGCTATGCTTACAGTAACATCTGGAACAATTTTACTTATGTGGATGGGAGAGCAAATAACTCAAAGAGGTGTTGGAAACGGTATCTCTTTGATAATCTTTGCTGGTATTGTTGCAAGAATTCCAAATGCATTTGCTTCTATAATAAGAGCTGTGCGTGAAGATTCACTTAACCCTGTATTTGTAATAATTGTATTGGCAATGTTTGTCGTTGTTGTCGCGCTTGTTATTTACGAGCAGCAGGGACAGCGAAAAATACCTGTACATTATGCTAAGAGAGTAGTTGGACGAAAAATGTATGGAGCACAAAGCACATATATACCGTTCAAAATAAATCCATCAGGAGTTATTCCTGTAATTTTTGCATCATCAATACTTACTTTTATCTTACAGATAAGTAATAACTTGGGCAGCAGTGTAAAATGGCTTGCTAATTTTTCATATTGGCTGCGTCCTAGAGGACCAGCATATTTGATAATATATACGCTATTGATTATCTTTTTTGCATATTTTTATACTCAGGCAACACTGAATCCTATGGAGATTGCAAAGCAGATAAGAGAGAACGGTGGTTCTGTCCCTGGTGTAAGATCTGATAAGTTGGAATCTTACCTAAACGGAATACTTCAGCGAATAATACTTCCTGGAGCTTTGTTCCTCGCATTCATAGCAATAATTCCAACTATAGTTCAATCTGTGTTTAATTTTCCAGCATCCGCGGCAATGTTGCTTGGAGGAACATCACTTTTGATTATGGTAGGAGTAGACCTTGATACAATGTCTCAAATTGAAGGTCATCTGAGGATGCACCATCAGGATGGCTTTGTTAAAAAAGGCAAGATTAAATCAAGAAATTTGTAAGGGGTATAAACAGTGAAAGTAAGAGCAAGTGTTAAACCCATGTGTGATAAATGCAAGGTTATAAGAAGAAGGGGAGTACTTAGAATTGTTTGTACTAACCCTAAGCACAAGCAGAGGCAGAGGTAGGAGGATATAAATGGCGCGTATTTCAGGTGTAGACCTTCCTAATAAACAAATAAAGATTGCATTAACTTATATTTACGGAATTGGAAGAACAACTGCTGCAGAAATTTGTGGAAAACTTGGTGTTGATCCAGATAGTATGATGGATGATTTATCAAGTGATGATATCGCAAATCTTAGACAGTTGCTTGATAATGAATACAAGGTTGAAGGACGGCTTCGAACAGAAAATGCTTTGAACATAAAGCGTTTAATGGATATAGGATGTTACAGAGGCCTCAGACATAGAAGAAGTTTACCTGTTCGTGGTCAGAGAACAAAAACCAATGCTCGTACAAGAAAAGGTAAGAAGAAGACTGTTGCTGGAAAGAAAAAGGCAACTAAATAAGCCGGAGGTTACCATTGGCTAAGGTTAAGAAAAAGAAAGAGAAAAAGACCGTACATGAGGGTAATGTCTATATTCAGGCAACCTTCAATAATACAATAGTTACTATAACAGATTTAAATGGAAATGCAGTTTCGTGGGCAAGTGCCGGCGGACTAGGTTTTAGAGGTGCTAAAAAATCAACACCTTATGCTGCTCAAACAACAGCAGAAACAGCTGCAAAGAAAGCTATGGACTACGGTCTTCAGTCTGTTCATGTATATGTTAAAGGACCAGGAGTTGGACGTGAATCTGCAATCAGATCTCTTGGTAACTTGGGTTTATGGGTTAAAGGAATTGTAGATATGACTCCTATACCTCATAATGGTTGTAGGCCAAGAAAGAGCAGAAGGGTATAAGGAGGAGACTGAATGGCTAGAAACGTAGGACCACAGTGCCGCTTATGCCGCGCTGAAAAAAGAAGGCTTAATTTAAAAGGAGATCGATGTAAGGGTGCAAAATGTCCTATTACAAAGAAAAGAAATCCTCCTGGAAAAGGCCCTAGAACAAGAGCTGGAAAGATGTCTGACTATGGACTACAGCTTAGAGAAAAGCAAAAACTGAAAAGAACATACGGAATGTTAGAAAAACAGTTTAAACTTTTCTTTGAAAAAGCAGATCGAATGAAAGGAAAAACAGGTGAAAACCTGATTGTTCTTCTTGAAAGAAGACTTGATAACGTTGTTTTCAGAATGCATTTTGCTTCATCAAGAAATCAGGCAAGACAGCTTGTTTCTCATGGACATATCAAAGTTAATGGAAAAAGAGTAACTATATCTTCTTTTCTTGTTAAAGATGGTGATGTTATCGAAGTAAAAGAAAGCAGCAAAAATATGGTTGTTATCAAGGAAAGCTTAAAAGAGTATACTAAGTCTGGTGTTTACCCATGGATTGATGTTGATGCTGATGCTATGAAGGGTACATTAAAAGCATTACCACTAAGAAGTGATGTTACTGAACTTGCGGATCTCAACGAGCAGCTGATCGTAGAGCTTTATTCAAGATAAAAAAACAGGGAGTGCACATGGCGCGAAAAAATCTTCTGAAAGGATTTAAGAAGCCGAAAGGAATTACCTTTGAACACAGTGAAGTGAGTAGTAATATTGGACGCTTTACAGCATATCCATTTGAAAGGGGATTCGGTACTACAGTAGGAAATACTCTAAGAAGAATTCTTCTTTCTTCTATTCAGGGTTATGCAGTTTCTGCGGTAAAAATTACCAGTTATGATGGGGAAGGTACTCCTCATATGATTTCAAGCGAATACGAGGCAATCCCTGAAGTTGTAGAGGATACACCAGTAGTTCTAAACAACTTGAAGGCTCTTATGATTAAGTTGCCTGAAGATGTTGAACAAAAGGTTATTAACATTGAACTAAGAGGTGAAGGTGAATTAACTGGAGCTTCTTTTGATGTTGATGATGAGATTGAAATTATTAATAAAGACTTAAAAATTGCAACTTTAATGAAAGATGCTAATCTTGATATTGAAGTGCAAATTGACCTTGGTAGAGGTTATACTCCTGCTGAGGTTAATGAAAAATATATTGAAGTTATTGGTACAATAGCAATCGATTCAGTATTTTCTCCACTTGTTAGAGTAAGCTACGAAATAGAAAATACAAGAATTGGTCAGAGAAATGACTACGACAAATTGATACTTGATGTTGAAACTGATGGAACAATAACTCCTGAAGATGCTGTAGCAGAAGCTGCCAAGATTGCTAAAGATCATTTTACTATATTCATAAACTTTGATGAGGATATTATCGGAGGAGATGAAGAAGTAGATGAAGAAGAAGAAAGAATTAAGAGTATTCTTGACACACCTGTAGAAGAACTTGAGCTTTCTGTAAGATCAAGTAATTGTCTTAAAAATGCTAATATTAAGACAATAGGAGATCTTACAAGAAGAAGTGAAGATGAGATTGCCAAAACAAGAAACTTTGGTAAAAAATCACTTCTTGAAATAAAAGAAAAGCTCAGTGAATGGGGCTTAGGCCTTGGTATGACAGATTACAGCGTACTTAAAACTTCAAGAAAATTACAGTCTAAGAAGGAAGAGGAAGATGCATAATAGGGTTGGTTTTAATAAACTAAGTAAAA
>JAQQAK010000080.1 GCA_028527945.1 Spirochaetaceae bacterium | reverse complement strand
TGAGTAGCGAAATCGTCCCGAGGTCTTCCGAGGGTTGGCGCGGTTCCTGAACGCAGGTGGGCGGCGAATGATCGCCGACCGCCGGAGTGTCTTTAGCAGGAACCGTGACAAAGATTTTGACTACTCCAAATCTTTTGTTATAAAGTTTTATAAATTTTATCAATTTCAACAAAGTATTTTTCTTGGAGCTTAGTGTAGAATTTAGGTTCGACATATTTTATATATGATAAATGACCAGAAAGAGATTTCCTCTCTTCATCGCTCAATCCTTTTTTCTTATAAATTGACAATAATAATCGTATATGATCTTTTTTCTTTTTACTTATTGAAACTTGCTTGTGAGGGTTAATTTTTAATCCAGTAACATAAGCGGAACCAGAAGTACTTGAAAGAAATTTAACTTTCTTAAAATTAATTAATAATTTAGGATTTACGTTCTCATATATTATTTTTTTTATATCCCTATAAATCTCAATAGACTCATTTTTTTTATTAGTTGAAATAACTATATCATCAGCATATCTTGAATAAACTACACCTTTTTTTTGTTTTATATATTCTGTAATCTTTTGATCAAAATCATACATTAATATATTACTGATGATTGGAGAACTTGTATATCCAATAGGTAATACATCATTATAAAAACAAAACTTTCTTATAATATTTAATAATTCATCTGTAAATATTTCAGAATTTTTACTTATATTGTAATTATCTGAGAAATTTAAAAAATCTATAAATTTAATACTATGAAAAAAATCTATAAAATCTATTGTCAGATAATATTTATTCTTAGAATGTCTTTTAGCATTATCCAAAATTGATGTATTCTTTTTAAAAGCATATGCAGCAGGGTGAATAGGTAATGATTTTAATACATTATCTATTAACCAATATTGTATTAATTTTATTCTTGCATCTGGACTATGTATATATCTATATCCACCAGATTTTTTTTCCAGTTTGAATTTCTTAATTTTTATTTGAGATATTCTTTGAAATTCTTCATACAAATCATTATTGATGTATAAATCTTTTATAATCTTTTCTTTGTAACTCATATAACCTTTCTTTATTATATTTAAGATATGAATTCTTAAAAGAGATACTCAACGAGTCTGTTTTTTCTAAATATTTTAAATACATATTTTTTCTATTTGAAATATAATAATTGCCATTTTGTTTGATAGCATCAAAGGCTACTAATAAAGCTAAATAATGTGTTATTTTATTGTAATTATTTTTTCCAAATAATATCTTCATTATTTCTATTAATTCACTTCTTGTAACTGGTTCCGTAATTTTGATAACATCATGAACAAATTTTAATGCTTCCTTTGATGTTTTTTTTGACGGATCAAAGTTGTCTTTCTTTAAAAAAATATTAAATTTATGAACCTTTTCTTCATTCAAAATTTCAAAAATGTTATTATATATACTTCCAATTGCATCAGTATTTTCTATACCATCTTTATTCATTTTGTAAGTTATAACACGATTAGATTTTATTTCATCTTTTAGAGCTTTTAACGGACCTAAATTTATGAATGATGGGGCCGAATCAAATTCAGAATTATTTATTATTATTAACTTTTCTCGTAATTCTTTTGTACAGAACGCCCCTAACTCGGTAAAAGCACTTGGACTTTCTAAAATTATAATTATATAATCTGTAAAAATAGAGATCTCGTTTTCTATTTCTAATATATTGTCTTTATTATTTTCGACACGGAAAATATCAAATACTTTTTCAGCAACAATACATTTTGTATCAGATATATTTTTTTCTATAAAATTAATAACATTATGTCGCCTCTTCGATACTTTTCCATTTTTACCATTAGCACCACAAATAAAAATAAATTGAGTATTATCTGTGGGGTTAAATGTGAAACCACTTTCTAAGAGTTTCTTAAAAATAATTAATTTTTTATTAATAGTACTATTTGAATTATTAATAATATTTTTCATAAAAAATGCCTACTTAGGTGCTTTTAGCGATATTCAGATCGAAACTCGCTGACTAGCGATATTCGCTCTGAATATCGCATAGTTCATAAAACTGAAAATGCAGAATATGACTCATATTCCAATGGGAAATCCCATATACTAGGCTTAATCAGTATAAGACTGTAATAATACAATGTAAATAATAATTTTAAATATTTCTAAAATCTTTATAACGACGATTTGAGTAGCGAAATCGTCCCGCGTCTTCGCGGGTTGGCGCGGTTCCTGAACGCAGGTGGCCGGCGAATGATCGCCGGACGCCGGAGTGTCTTTAGCAGGAACCCGTGCCAAAGATTTTGACTACTCCAAATCTTTTGTTAAATGCCGATTTTCTATAACAATCAAATATTATACAACTTTTTATATTCCTTTTTAAATATTATTCACCAAATTCATAGTTACGCTATACGTTTTAACTCTACTAACACTTTAGTATGATTATTTCATGACTTTAATAGAATCATATTTAAAAGAAATTTTATCTGGAAAAACACTTACAAAAGGTTGAAAAATTAATTCAATATTTAAAACTTTATAGTAAAGATCATAATCATCATGATAATTTGATATATATCGACAGTTTTCATCCAAAGTATATACCATTTCATACTGCACTTTGGGGTTTCTACTCGAAATTGAAGTTTGATACAAAAACTGATCTTTTTCTAAAATATTCATAAATATTGATGTAATTTTACTATTACTAGAAGCAATTTCAATTATCTGTTGAGATGAATCACCGTAATATTTTGTGTCAAAAATCATCTCGCCATATCCCTTAGATATTTTAATATTTTCTAGATTACCATTTTCATAAATATAATTCGCAAATTCTATTGTTCGAAAAAAATTAGTTTTCGCTCTATAAGATAATAATGGACCATCTTCTTCATATTCATAAAAATGTTTAACTTTTAAAGTCTCACTTTTATCTTCTTTAGATGCCACTATAATAGAATTAAATTTAAGAGGTTTATAATTCTTTAACAATTCACCATCAGTTAACATTTTTATGATGTGATCATCATTTTGCCACTCATGTTCACCTGAATATACTATTTTTCCATCATCTTGGCTTAGAAAAGATTCTTTACTATAAAATATTATATTAATATTTAAACTTTTTGTATAAATATTTTTCAAAAATCCATCATCATAAATAAACTCTTTATGAAATATCTCTTTCCCTTCTTGGTTATAATAAATAGAGTCTACAATTTTACTATTATCGTATATATCTATAAATTTTAATATCTTGGTACCAGTATAGTACCCCTCAACCTTCACAAGATTACTATTAGAATAGCTAACATAATATTCACTATGCTCAATATGAATATTAGGTAAATCTATATTATCTAATTTTATATGACCAAAATAATCCCTTGAATAATAATTATATACGACTTGCCTATCTGGAAACACACTATTTATTACAATCAATAAAAATAAGCCTAAAAATGACTTCATAATTATTACTTTTCTATTCATGTACACCTCAAAAGTCTATATTCCTAAAATATATTCTAACATAATTGAAGATTCCCCAAAACTGTTATTCTATCGTGCATTTAACGCCGAAATCAGTAGCGAAACCGGCCGAGGTCTTCCGAGGCTTGGCGCGGTTTTAGAGTGCAGGTGGGCGGCGAATGATCGCCGACGCCGAAACGTCTCCGCTAAAACCGTGACAAAGGTTTTGACTACTGAATTTCCTTTGTTATGTGGAAATTTACTATATAGAATTATTCAAAAACTCCAGATTCTATTAATTCTTCAAGTCTTCCTTTTCCATAATTTGATAAATATTTGCTATTCTCATCTATAAAAATAATTGCACCAAGACAAGGGTCAGAATATTTATTTCCTTTATAAAATTCTTTTAAACGTATTTCAAAATTTTGTATGTGCTGATTGAAATAAATTGTCGTAAAGCCAACTTTATCCTCCAATTTATATTCTCCAATTTTTTCCATATTATCTTTATTAATTATTTCAATATTCTTTATCCTACTATTTTCATAAAATAAATTTTGACGTTCGAAATCTAAAAAACCAGGAATCAAACTTATTGTTTTTACTGGTTCATCTAATCTTACACTTAAAGTAGGTATTTTATCAATTTTTATATCAGGAACCCATGGATAACCATTATAACGTATAAAATATCCATATACTCTTACCATCGCCAATCTATAAAATGGATAAATACCTTTATAAATAATCTCACCTTGCCTTGTATTTTCACATAACTCTGATGACGCTTCTACTAATTTTACTTGTGGCTGTGCTATTAAAGTCCCTGCATAATCAATTTCACCTGCAAAAGCTTTATAAGTTGTTAATAATGTTCCATTTAAATCTATAACATTGCATGTGAAATCTTTAAATACAATTGATATATAACCATATTCATTTATCAAATTTTCAGGCCTTTCTATTACAGACTCTATCTCATAATCACCATAATTATCTAAAATATGATAAATCTTGTTTTTATAAGCCACAACATATTCGCCCATTGAGTAGGTAAGCAAAAAATCATCTTTATTAATATTAAAAGAATATAAATTCATAACCATTAAGAAAAAAAGTAAAATTACAGAAACTAATTTTTTATACCTAAAATTTATCATATTTGACTCCTTTCTTGTAAAGTTTATTTAATTAACTCTATAAGTTTAAATCATATTTTTAATAAAGCAATATAT
>JAQQAK010000079.1 GCA_028527945.1 Spirochaetaceae bacterium | reverse complement strand
AATTAATTCTATAACAACAGCTATTAAAAATAGTATTGCTTATACCTCCAAGGATAGAGATAACGAATCTGTAGTAACCGCTTATCCAATACGTGATAATATCTGTCTTCCTTCATTAAATAAGCTGGCTGTAAAGAATATACTTGGAAATAAAAAACTCACTAAATTTGCTCGGAAATACGCGGAGCTGATGAGTGTAAAAATGACTGGTGTTAGTCAGTATGTAGCTGATTTATCCGGGGGAAACAAGCAGAAAGTTGTACTTGCCAGGTGGATTGGTAATGATTCTGATATTCTTGTTCTTGATAGTCCCACCCGAGGAATTGATGTAAAGGTTAAGGCTGATATTTATGCCTTGATGAGCGAGCTGAAAGAAAAAGGCAAATCTGTAATCATGATATCTGAAGAGATTCAGGAGCTGCTTGGAATGAGTGATCGTATTCTTATCATGAAAAGTGGAAAGATTAATGGTGAGTTTATGAGAGACCCAAAGCTAAGTGAAGAAGATCTCATAGCCAAGATGGTTTAGGGGGCAAAATATATGAATAATAAATCGCTTAAAGCAAAGCAAGGCCCAGGCGACTGGTTTACTGAACTTATTCCACTTTTGGGTTTTGTTTGTATTGTTGTAGTTTTTTCAATATTAACAGGAGGAAAGATAATCCGTTTCAGGAGTCTGAATTTGATGCTTAGTCAGGTCTATGTGTTAATGATTACATCTATGGGTGTATTTATGATAATGACAGTTGGCGGGCTTGATTTCTCTCAAGGCTCAATTTTAGGGCTTTCTTCTATTATATTCTGTGTAGTTTCTGAACATAGTATTATTCTTGCTATTTTAGCCGCTGTTGCTGCAGGCGCATTGATGGGGGCTTTTAATGGATTTTTCTACGTTAAGTTCAAGATAGCATCCTTTATTGTTACAATTTGTACAATGTATCTTTTTAGAGGATTGTGTAAATATATAACAACAAATGGTCCTATTCCAGCAACAGTAGATGTAATGGATCTTAACCATACATGGTTTAAGGTTGTTGTTACAGCCGTAGTGATGCTGATTGGATTTCTTGTTTTCAGATTTACAAGAGTAGGCTATGATCTTAAGGCTATTGGCGCAGGCGAAACTGCCGCAAGATTTTCTGGCTGTAGACCAGATTTGAAGAAATTTCTTGTTTATGTTGCCTCTGGTGCAATAACAGGTTTTGCTTCTTTTATAAATGTAATTAAGGTTGGCGCTATTACAGGTACTGCCGGACGTCAGCTTGAGACGCAGATTCTTATAGCCCTTGTTCTTGGCGGTATGCCTATTTCAGGAGGCGCCAAGGCAAGGTTTTCAAATATTATAATTGGTTCATTTGCCTATTGTGTTCTTGAAAAGAGTCTTCCTATGGTGTTTCCTATTTCAGCTACACAGCAGCTTGTTAAGGGAATTATATTCCTGATTGTTGTTGCTTTGACAATAGACCATAAGGCTTTGAAAGTTATTAAATAGTGTCTTTTTCGTAACTTTGACTTTTGAAAGCTTCTATTTTTATAAAAAAAGCTGATATTCAAACATGAATATCAGCTTTTTTGTTTTTGAGGTTTAAGTTTAAATGTTCTCAACCGCGGCTCTTTCTATTGGTAACCCTTTTGTGTATCTTGTAAAAAACTGATCAAAACCTTCCAGATCTTTTTTCTGAGGTTTAAAGGATACTGTACTTGAGTTTTTAAATACTTCGGTATCAAGATATTCTGAGAGTTCCTTTTTATTTCCAAGATAACCAGCCAAAAGCGCCATTCCCCAGGCTCCGCCTTCGCCAGCGGTTTCAAGAATGTTTACCTTTGTGTTAACAGCTGCTGCCATTATTGGCCCGCTGACCTCAGGTGTTTTGAAAAATCCGCCATGCCCATTTATCACATCGACTTCAACTTTTTCATCATCGAATAGTACATTGAGTCCTGTTCGCATTGCGCATAGCGCGGTAAATAACTGAGCCCTCATAAAGTTGCCAAGTGTAAGCTCTGCTTCCGGCCGCCTTACAACCATTGGCCTTCCTTCTGCAAAGCCTGTAATATGTTCTCCTGATAAGTATCCGTAGCAGAGCAGCCCTCCGCAGTCCGGGGAGGCATTTAGTGCTTTATTGAAAAGGATTCCGAAAAGATCACTTTTTGATACTTTTGCGCCGGATGCGTCAGCAACTTCTTTAAAAAGAGTAACCCATTTATCGTATTCACCTGTACAGTTATTTGAATGTGCCATTGCTACAGCAGAGCCGTCCGGAGTTGTTACCAGATCCAGTTCTGAATGTCTTTTAGTAAGTTCATTCTCAAGAACTATCATGGCGAACACTGAGGTTCCGGCAGAAACATTTCCGGTACGTTTTTTTACAGAATTTGTTGCAACCATTCCTGTTCCAGCGTCTCCTTCTGGAGGGCAGAATGGAATACCAGCTGAGAGATCTCCTGAGGGGTCTAAAAGTATAGCTCCTTCTTCTGTTAATTTGCCGGCTTCTTTTCCTGCTACAAGAACTTCCGGAAGTAGATTTTCTAGTTTCCAGTTATATCCATTATCTTCTACTGCTTTGTTGAATTTTTTCAGCATTATTGTATTAAAGTTTTGAGTATCGGCGCTTATTGGAAACATTCCTGAAGCGTCTCCTACTCCTATTACTTTTTTACCGGTAAGTTTCCAGTGAACATATCCTGAAAGTGTTGTAAAAAAATCCAAATCTTTTACGTGCTGTTCATTATTTAAAATACTTTGATAAAGATGTGCTATACTCCATCGTTGAGGTATTGGATAGTCAAAAAGTTCTGAGAGTTCTTCTGAAGCTTTCTCTGTTATATTATTTCTCCAGGTTCTGAATGGTGTTAAAAGTTTTCCGTTTTTGTCAAAGGCAAGATAGCCATGCATCATTGCGGAGAATCCAATGGCGTTAAATTTTGTTAATTTTACACCGTATTTATCCATTACATTATTTTTAAGTTCTTTGTAACATTCTGCAACGCCTTTCCAAACTTCTTCTATTGAATAAGTCCATATCCCGTCTATAAGTGAGTTTTCCCAGGCAAATCCTCCATCTGCTATGGGGTTGTAGTCTTCTCCTATCAGCACGGCTTTTATTCTGGAAGACCCCAGTTCTATGCCTAGTGAAGCTTTGCCAGATTCTATATATTCTTTTATCTTGTCCATTATTTGTTTTGCTCCTCTTGCGTGTACGTTAACACAGTGAATATTTTAACATAACAATGCAGCTTTTAAAAATAAAATTTATATATTCTTTGAATTGGGAAGTGATTTAATGCGACCTATAGTATTTTCTTAAAGAGGTTATAATTCTAAGGTTTTTACCTTCCCATCTAAGTCAAATTCAATACCTTCGGCTTCAAGAAGGCCTCTTTGGATTACTGCCCCTTCTCCTTGTAAAGATATCTTACCCTCTCTGTTTACAACTCTATGCCATGGCAAGTCCTGCTTTTCACTTGATGAATGTAGAAGTCTTGCTACCTGACGAGCGGCTTTTGGGTTGCCTGCCATAGCGGCAATCTGGCCATAGCTTGCAACCTGTCCGGGAGGAATTGCTTTGATTATTTTAATAACTCGTTCTGAAAAGGCTGTCATAATTGCTATATTATAGAGACAATTTTTTAATGCGGAAAGGTTTTAAATTCTCTTTATTGAACATAGTTTTTTATTCATGGGAAGGGGGGGATAGTTCTTGTCTTCTGTATAATAGATGAGTATTTTAGTAATATGAATGCTGTTTGGAATAAAAAGAAAATTCTATTTACTGTTTTATTTTTTGCTTTTACTTCATTGAATTATGCAGCTGGATTTATGGAGGAACCCAAAGTGGAAGACAATAATAATGAAAATCTTGAACTTCTTAATAGTCGCTTAGAACCCTTTGAGATAAGTGTTATAGAATACAAGGCTACTGAGAGGCCGTTTTCAGGCGAGTACTATAATAACACTGCTTCTGGAACATATGTTTGCCGCCGTTGCGGAGAGCCTTTGTACCATTCTGATGATAAGTTTAATTCCGGCTGTGGTTGGCCGAGTTTTGATGATGAGATAGAAGGCGCAGTAAGGCGTGAGACCGATGCTGATGGGCACCGAACCGAAATTCTTTGTTCTTCTTGCGGTGGGCATTTGGGGCATGTTTTTATTGGTGAGCATTATACCGAAAAAAATACCCGCCATTGTGTTAATTCTATATCAATGAGATTTGTTCCAGATGAGGGCGAAACTGGCCGGGCTGTTTTTGCTGGAGGCTGCTTCTGGGGCGTTGAATATCTTTTTAAAGAACTTGATGGCGTGACAAGTACTACTGTTGGATATACTGGTGGCCAAACGTCTTTTCCGACCTATAAGGAAGTTTGTTATACTGATACCGGTCATATAGAAGCTATTGAGGTTATTTATGATCCTGAAAAAATTACTTTTAGAGAACTTGCCAAATATTTTTTTGAGATTCATGACCCTACTCAACAAAATGGCCAAGGGCCTGATATCGGCAAACAGTATCTTTCTGCAATATTTTACGAAAATGAAGAGCAGCATAAGATTGCGACAGAACTGATAACTGTACTTGAATCTAAGGGGCTTGATATAGCAACGAGTCTAAGATCTGCTGGAGCTTTTTGGCCGGCAGAGGAATATCACCAGGATTATTATTCTAAAACTGGTAAGACTCCGTATTGCCATGCCTATATAAAACGCTTTGATGATTAATCCGGTTTTATAATTCCTTTTTTAAGAATTATGGGCGCGTATAATGCCGGTTCTCCTGTCGCAACAATTGCATATGCCTCTTTGGCCTTATCATAAAAAGCAAAGCGTTCGATAAACTTGAATTTGACCTCAAAGTCTTCATGCCTTGCCGCAATTTTTTTATACTCATCCCAAATTGTTGGAACTGTTGGATCTCCAGGTACTACTTCCATTAGGCCTATTTGATAATCTGAGAAAGTATCTAGCGGAAAAAGAGAAAGAATTGCTTCAAGCAGCTGAAGATTACCGTGACCGTCTGCTCTTATAAGACGTTTTGCGTTGGAGGCGGCCGGATAGTTAGCGTCTCCAATAACTAGTTCATCTCCATGCCCCATTTCATGTAATATTTTTAGAAGTTCGGGCGAAATAATTGAAGGTATACCTTTTAACATATTTATACTCCTGTTGCTATAATATTATTGCCTACATTATACCATTGTTTTCTTTGGGGGGACTATTTTTAGTTTTGGATTATATGCTGTACAGCTTGTATTGCCCGCTATATAATAGAAAGGCATGTATTCAGTCCTTTTAGTAGAAGATGAAATTTCTGTTCGCCAAATGATTCGCGCTTCAATTGATTGGGAAAGTTTTGGATTTTTTGTTGTTGGTGAAGCAGAAAATGGATTAGAAGCGCTTGATATAATAGAAGAAAAAAATCCGGATGTTGTTATAACAGATATAAAAATGCCGTATATGGATGGTCTTTCTCTTATTAGTGAGCTTAGAAAAACACATCCTGAAACAACTGTGATAATTTTATCTGGTTATGATGAGTTCTCATACGCGCAAACCGCTATTAAGTTAGATGTCACTTACTATGCTTTAAAACCTTTATCAAAAGAAGATTTTTCTCAATTACTTGTTAAAATTAAAAAGTATTTTGATGACAAAATTGAAAGTTTGATCAATAAAAAGCAATTAGAAGAAGCCTATCAAAATGCTGTAAGTAATTTAAAACAGCAGCTATTGGTAAAACTCTATGAAGGACAGACTGAAAGTATTCTGTCCACAGCCCTTTCATATGATTTACCCTGTGATCAGGATATTTATATGACCGCAGTAATAGAAATGGAAGATGGTGATGAAAAATTAAATTTGACAACAGTTAATCAGGTTCTTCTAGCTTTTAATGCTGAAGAGAAAAAATATTTCTCAACTATATTGGAAGGAACCAACATAGTCACATTTTATAAAAAAATAAAAGAAGAAAGGGCACTTGAAGAATCTTCTTTTATTCGTAAAACCTTAAATAATCTTAATACAATAAAAAAACAGATAGGGTTTTATATAAAATCAGAATGTATAATAGGTGTAAGCCGACCGGTATATAATTTTATGGAACTTTCAGAATCCAGAAGTCAGGCTGTTTGCGCTCTTAATTATAGGCCTTATTACCCTGAATATAATATTTATTACATAGGAGACCTTGAAACCAGAGATTTAACTCTTTTATCTACACAATCTATGGAACAGGGGATGGATAAACTAGTTTTAGAAGTAAAGCTTGGTACCTCAGATTCAATAGGGGGGGCTGTCGAAGAATTAATTAGTAATAAACTTGGTTTGACTTCTGCAGAAATTTCTGCCTCTCTTTTTAAGATAACAACAATATTGGCTAGTCTGGCGCTTGAATATAATATTGATATTGCCAAGATTGAAGGAGCATGGAGCTCTTTAGCTGATATTTTAAGTGGAGTAACCACTATCCAGAATATCACGATCAGGTTGAAAAAATTCTGCCAGTCTCTAAATGAGGAGATTGAGAAAAAAAGAAAGACCAGCAACAAGCAGTTTGTGGAAGATGCTAAGAAACTTATTGAACAAAATTATCAAGATCCAAACTTTTCTCTTGAAAAAATAAGCAGTATGTTGTGTGTTAGTGAGGCTTATTTTAGTTCTACATTTAAGAAGGAGTGTGAAATAACATTTATTGGTGCCCTTACTAAAACAAGAATGTCGCACGCAAAGGTTCTTTTAAAAAATACTAAAATGAAAAATTATGAGATTGCGTTATCTGTAGGGTTTTCAGATCCTAATTATTTTTCATTTTCATTTAAAAAATCAGAAGGAATCTCTCCTCAGGCTTATAGAAAAAAACTGGTTAATGTATGAGTTCCAGAAATTTTAGCATTCAAAAGATTTTTGGAACTGCAATTCTGGCAGTAGTTATTGCAATTACTTTTTTTATGACACTTGCGGTTTCTATATATTTTTTAATTCAGGTCAGGACAAGTCTTGAAGATTCTACTCAACAGACAATTTATCAGCTGCGAAGAAACCTTAATTCTTATGTTACTGACATAATCAAAATAGGTTCGGCTGTTCCTGATATAATATCAAATTCTGAAAGTGAAGAGCAGATTATTCAGAGTTTTAATGTAATCAAGAACTCAAGAAATGACATTGTCACAATAGATATTTTTGCTCTTAATGGTGAATTGCTTTTTGGTACAAGTTCAAATAATCTTCGGGCTCCAAAAGAAATTGTTAAGCAAAATTGGTTTAAATATGCTCAAACCCATAACAGTGGTTATTATTTTTCGGTTCCGCACGTGCAACAATTAGTCTTGTTAAAATATACTTGGGTAATTAGTTATTCAGAAGTAATAAAACTGGAAGATGAGAACGGAATCAGTCATTCTGCAGTTTTGCTTATTGATATTAACCAAAGTTCAATAGATTCAATAATAAAGTCAATTTCTATAGGTGAGAACGGATATTGTTTTCTAATCGATAAGTTTTATAACATTGTTTATCATCCAAAACAAACATTAATAAATCTTGGACAATTTAAAGAAGATATTCCTTCTTTAAAACAGCATATTCTTGGGCGTTTTTATTCTATTTATAATAACAGCCGCCGGTATTCGATAATTGATACTGTAGATTTTACAGGCTGGAAGATTGTCGGAATATCCTATCCGCATGAAGAACTTTTCACTGTCATGGTTCCATTCTTGATTCTTATTTCTGTACTCATTCCAGTTCTAACATTAGCCGGAGTTATACTGTCTTTGGTTGTTTCTAATTACATAACATTACCAATTAGGCAGCTTGAGAAAGAAGTTGAAGATTTTAATATTGAAACCTTCAAACCTATGCTTTTAAAACATACAAGTATTGAGGTTCGTTCGCTTGCTATTTCGTTTACAAGAATGGCTGAAAGAATGAAGAAATTGATGGATGACATAGTAGAAGAGCAGAAATTAATTCGTAAAAGTGAGCTTGAGGCTCTTCAGGCCAAAATAAATCCTCATTTCTTGTATAACACACTGGACTCAATTGTTTGGTTTGCGGAACAAAAGGATTTTGGAAATATTATACAAATGGTAAAAGCTCTTTCAAATATGTTTAGAATTTCAATTTCCAGAGATCATGAGTTTATAACACTTGAAGAAGAATTGAGCCACGTTGAAAGTTATTTGGCTATTCAACAGAAGCGGTTTACTGATAAATTTGATTTTTCAATTTCACTTCCGGAAAACTTAAAAATGAAACCTATAATAAAGCTTCTTATACAGCCAATTGTTGAAAATTCAATTTATCACGGTATTAGATATCTTGTAGATCCAGGTCTTATTGAGATAAAAGTACAAAAAGAAGGTGAAGATATTATTGTTACTGTTTCAGATACTGGTGTCGGAATGGATAAGGAAACTCAGGAGTCAATTCTGACAACAGATAAACATGAGCATGATAGAAGCGGCAGCGGAATTGGGGTTTTTAATGTTAATAAGAGAATTAAGCTGACATATGGAGAAAAGTATGGTATTAAAATTATTTCTGAAATCGAAGAAGGCGCGACATTTGAGATAAGAATTCCATGCGGTGACGATATTATTCCTGTTAATAAGATGGTTGAATTATGAAAAAGAGAAAACTTTATATTGTACTAATAATTTTTATTGTTCTTATTGTCTTTTTTGGGACTGTTAAGGTTTTATCTGAGCGGGCAGAAAAGCCATACAATATTACATTTATCAGGATGAAAGAAGGCGGGCAATTCTGGAGTAGTATGAGAAATGGAGTTCGCGAAGCACGTACAGATAATCACTGTATAGTTGATTTTTATTCAACAGTAAATGCCGCTGATGTTTCTACACAAATTGATTATATAAATAAAACTGTAAACAATGGAACAGACTGTATTGTAATTACTCCATGCAGTTATTACCTTTTGCAAAAGCCTTTAAAGATAGCTGAAGAATCTGGTGTGAAGGTTATTTCTCTTTTTAACGAATATGATAAAGATGAAGAAAGCTCTGCTTCTTTTTATATGACAGATTTGCATCCGGCTGGTAGAGCCATGGCTGAAGAGCTTTTTAGCAATAACAAGTTTTCTTATATCAATGCTCTAATTGTTGGAAGTTTTGCTACACTTTCTTCTGAACGTTATCTTGCGGAAGGTTTCTCAGAAGTTTTGAAGAATGAACCTAACGCGAATTTTAAGGTAATTTATACCGGCCGTAAGATAGATTCTATTTGTACTCAGATTATAAATAGTTATAAAATAGATAGTAAAATAAATATTATTTTTACTGTAAATGCAGAAACCTCTGAAGCGTTAATTAAAGCTCTTCAGATGATTGATTCTGGTAATAACATTTTATCTGTGGTTTCTAGTAATTCTCTTATTAATATAGAAAGTCTTGAAACAAATATTGTAGATTATATTCTTGTAATCAATTCTTTTGCTATGGGGTATCAGTCTATTTATGCTGCAATAGATTTGATTGAAGGGAAGAAGGTCGAAAATATTTCAGTAGATTTTTCAATAGTAAATAAAAAAAATATGTTCGAACCCGATATTCAAAAACGGTTATTTCTTATGCCTTAATTATTCCAGAAAATTTTTATAATTTTTTTGTGTTACTTTCTGATATGGTATCCAAACATAGTGTCCTTCCATTTCATATCCTATTGATACACTGTCAATTTTTTCATTTTTTGCTAAAAGCAGCGCGATGTTAACAGCTGCGTTTGCCTGATTGTGAGCATCATTTAGGACTGTGCCAAGAAGGGTTCCTTCCTGAAGGGCTTGAAGAGCGGGGGCTGTCGCATCTACACCAATAACTGGCATATATTTATTATTTGAAAAGTAACCATCAGCTTTTAGCGCTTCAATAGCGCCTAATGCCATATCATCATTATTAGCTATTACCGCTTCAATCCCGTTTCCAAACGACGCAAGAAATGAGGCCATTTTTTCTTGTGCTTTTACTTGATCCCACATCGCAGTATCTTCTGCCAGTTTTTGAATTTTTATTCCATCTTTTTTTAGATACTCTGTAGAGGCTTCACTTCTTTGTTCTGCGTCCTGATGTCCAGGTTCTCCTTTTAATAGAACATATTGAAGTATTCCATCATTGTTTCTATCTGCTTCAGGATGAGTTTTCCAGTAATCCGCAAGAATTTGCGCGCTCATTATTCCTGATTCTTTTGCTCTGGCTCCCACATAATAAACCTTGTCCCATTTTTCCATGTCATCAACAAATGGTTGTCTGTTTACAAAAACAATAGGGATTTGCGATGCCTTTGCCTTATCTATTTCTACTCCAGCCGCAGCTCTGTCTACTGGGTTTAAAATCATGCAGTCTATTCCCAATTTTATAAAGAGCTCAACATCTTCATTCTGTTTTGCCTGATTGTTTTCAGAATCTACTATAGTTATTTTAGCTTTTCCTTCTACAGCGTTTAGTATTGAATTCCTTACACCTGACATAAAAGTGTCATCAAACTTATAGATTGCGCATCCAATTTGCGGTGTTGAAGATTCTTTTATACCATTAGCCGCAACAGGAATTACAATTGAAGTTAGACAAATTAACAGTTGAATGATTTTTTTCATGTAAGCCCCTTTGAAAATATGCCTGAGTTGAAATTATATCGGAAAGGCCGAAGCCTTTCCGCTTAGTACTATTTTTTAGTTATATATTTCACACTGTCAAGTGTAACAGCGGTTAGAAGGATACAACCTTTAAAAACAAACTGAAGGTTTGTATCAATTCCAAGGAATGTTAAGCAGTAGGTTAAACCGGTAAAGATTATAACACCAATAACGGCTCCTTTTATTTTTCCAATACCACCAAAGAAAGATATTCCACCAACAACACAGGCTGCTATAGCATCAAGCTCATAACCCTGACCTGTTCCGGCGCTAGCATTGGCCTTAAAAGCTTCCAAGAATGCTCCGCATCCATAGAAAATACCAGCCATGGCAAATACACCCATTGTTACTTTAAATACACTTATTCCACTGACACTTGCGGCTTCCGGGTTTCCACCAACAGCATACATATTTTTTCCAAAAGTTGTTTTATTCCATATAAACCATGACACCACTATTGCAATGATGGCTGGAATTATTAGTTTTGGAAAGGTTACTAATTCTCCATTTACAATTCCAAGAGTCCATCGTCCTCCTATCATTGTTTTTACATCATGGTCAATAGAACCTACAGGAGTTCCACTTGTTCCGAAGAATAATAGGCCATAGATTATAAGCTGTGTTGCTAATGTTGAAATAAAAGGGTGAATTTTAAACTTGGCGCTAAAAAATCCTGCCAGTAAACTAAACAGGGTACAAAGAACTATTGAAATTATTAATGCCATTGAAAGTCGTAAGAAAATAGGTATTGCTGTGAAATCCCATGGACCCATTCCCATAAAAGTTACAATGTTTGGACCTGGGTGAAGGATTAAGCCTGTTGTAATAGCACCAATCGCAACCATTCGGCCAACGCTAAGGTCTGTACCTGCTTGAAGAATTAGTACCGCAACGCCTAAAGCGTAGAACATACGGGTAGATGCTTGTTCAAGAAGGGTAAATATATTAGGCAAAGTCAAAAGGTGTCCATTGCCTGTAAGCGGCGCGACAATAATACAGGTTATAAAGAATATTGCAATTGCAAGGTATAATCCATTCTGAAGAAAGAAGGTTGAAGTTTTGAAATCATAAATATAGTTCTTAAAGTTTAGAGCTATATTTTCACCTGATTGTGTTTTTCCGTTACGAAGTGTTCTA
>JAQQAK010000078.1 GCA_028527945.1 Spirochaetaceae bacterium | reverse complement strand
CTATATTTTCAATGCGCTGCATTCTAAATTCTGACATTAAAGTTAATTCCTTTTGTAAAGCAAGAAATCTTTTTATTAAAGATTTCTTGCTGTTTCCTTAATCTGGAATACTTCAAATTGATCTCCGACCTTTACATCAAGGTAGTTTTCAATTCCAATACCGCATTCATATCCGGCATCAACTTCTTTTGCGTCATCTTTAAAACGTTTAAGAGAAGTAATCTTTCCTGAATGAAGAATAACTCCATCACGAATAACGTGCGCGCTTTCTCCTCTGACAACTTTACCTGAAGTAACATAACAACCAGCAATGAGTCCAATTTTGGGAACTTTAAATACTTCACGTACTTCAACATTACCAATAGTTTCTTCTGAAAGCTCCGGAGCAAGCATACCTTCCATCGCTGCTCTGATATCTGCAACAGCATCATAAATGATGTTGTATTTTCGTATATCAACCTTTTCTTTTTCAGCAAGCGCAAGAGCTTTTGGTGTTGGTCTGACATGAAAACCAATTATTATAGCGTTTGACGCAGAAGCAAGGTTTACATCGTTTTCAACAATTGCTCCAGCTGCTGAATGTATTGGTGTCAGCTTAATTTCATCTGTACTTAATTTCTTAAGAGAAGACTGAAGTGCTTCAACAGAACCATGAACGTCACCTTTTATGATAACTCTTAGTTCCTGCATAGCTCCTTCCTGTATTGAATCATACAGATTATCAAGAGTAACCTTTGTAACATTATCTGCTCGTCCAACTTTTTCAAGTTCCTGACGTTTTTCACCAACAAGTCTGGCAGCTTTCTCATTTTCAGTAACCTGAAAAGGAGAACCAGCATTCGGCATACCTGTAAAACCAAGAATCTCAACAGGTGTAGCAGGACCTGCTTTATCAATTTTTTTGCCTTTGTCATCAAACATTGCACGGACTTTTCCAGGGAAAATTCCTGCAACAAAGCTGTCACCCACCTTAAGAGTTCCTCTCTCAATTACAACAGAAGATACAATACCACGGCCTTGGTCAACTTTGGATTCAATAACTTTACCTTCGGCTCTACAATCAGGATTTGCTTTAAGATCAAGCAATTCTGCCTGAAGAAGAACTGAATCTAAAAGTTCTTTTACACCAGTTCGTTTTAAGGCTGATATTTCACTAAAGAGTGTAGTTCCACCCCAGTCTTCAGGCATAAGATTATATTCTGAAAGCTGTTGTTTAACTCTGTCTACATTAGCTTCTGGTAAATCACATTTATTTATTGCAACGATTATTGGAACTTCAGCATCTTTTGCGTGATTTATAGCTTCAATTGTTTGAGGCATTACACCATCATTAGCGGCAACAACAAGAATTACAATATCTGTAACCTGAGCTCCTCTTGCTCTCATAAGTGTAAATGCTTCGTGACCAGGAGTATCAAGAAATACTATAGACCCCTGTTCAATATCTACTTTATAAGCACCAATATGCTGAGTGATTCCACCATGTTCACCTGATGCAATGTCTGTTTCTCTTATTGCATCAAGAAGCTTTGTTTTACCATGGTCAACGTGACCCATTACAGCAACGATTGGTGCTCTTGGTTTTAAGTCTTCTTCTTTATCATCTTCCATCTCAATGATAGTTTCATCATAAAGAGAAACCTTTTTGACTTTACAATTATATTCAGAAGCAAGAATCTCTGCTGTTTCAGCATCAATCTGCTGATTTATTGTTACCATCATTCCCATTCCCATTAGTTTGGCAATGAGTTCTGATGCTTTGAGATTCATTTTTCTTGCAAGATCAGAAACTGTTATTGCTTCCATCATTTCTATTTCAGATGGAACTGGATTAGTTTTCTGTATTGTTTTTTTCTTTATCTGAAAGTCTTTCTCTAACTCAAAATCATTCTTTTTCTTGTAGTCAGTCTTCTTCTTTGTTTTGAAAACTTTTCTTCCAGTTGTCTTTTTGTTTTCGGCTGCTGGAGTAGACATTCCTCCACCTGGTTTACCTTGAAATCCTCCTGGACGACCACCTCCTGGCCTTCCCTGATATCCACCAGGTCTGTTGTTATTATAACCACCTTGACGGTTGTCAGATCTACCCTGATATCCGCCTTGTCTGTTGTTATTGTAACCGCCCTGACGGTTATCAGATCTACCCTGATATCCACCAGGTCTGTTGTTATTATAACCACCTTGACGGTTGTCAGATCTACCCTGATATCCGCCTTGTCTATTGTTATTGTAACCGCCCTGACCTTGACGGTTGTCAGATCTACCCTGATATCCGCCCTGTCTGTTGTTATTATAACCGCCCTGACCTTGACGGTTGTCAGATCTTCCCTGATATCCGCCTTGTCTGTTGCTATTGTAACCACCTTGACGGTTGTCAGATCTACCCTGGTATCCGCCTTGTCTGTTGTTATTGTAACCACCTTGACGGTTGTCAGATCTACCCTGATATCCGCCCTGTCTGTTGTTATTGTAACCGCCCTGACGGTTGTCAGATCTACCTTGGTATCCGCCTTGTCTGTTGTTATTGTAACCACCCTGACGATTATCAGATCTACCCTGATATCCGCCTTGTCTATTGTTATTGTAACTACCTTGTCCCTGACGGTTGTCATTTGACTGGTTTTGATTTCCGTTATTGTTTGTATTTGAACTCTGTTCGTTTTTTGTTAAATCTGAAGGTGTTTTACTTTCTGTCTTTGAAGTGTCATCAGATGTTACCGTTTTTGAAGATTTTGGCGCAAAAATATCATCCTGTGCTCTACCTTTACGTGAGCCTCCCATAGGTCTATCACCTTTTGAATTCTTCTGCGAAGATGCCTGTTTCTTTATTGGTTTTTCTTCCTTAGAGGCTTTTACAGTCGGTTTTATGTTCTGATCCTTTTTGTTTTCATCAGTACGTACTGCTTTTACCACCGGTTTCTTTTTTTTCTTGACAACAACGACCTTCTTTTTATCGTTCTTAGATGCATCACCTTTCGGTTCCGGCTTTGCGTGTTTTATTAGAGTAGCTTTAGGCATATCTTTTTTCTCAAAATCTTCTGACATACATTCCCTTCAAATTTGTTTCGGGATATCTACTTATCCCGTGTTAACCAGATTAAAACAATAATTCTGGCTATTCTTCTTCATCAACTTCTTCTTCTATTTCAAAACTGATTCCAATACCGCAGTTTGGACAAACGGTCATATCAAGAGTGATAGGAGCTCCACACTCAGGGCACTCATAACCTTCATCGTCATCATCTTCTTCAGCATCTAAATCATCATTTTCATTCTGAATATCTTCTTCATCTTCCATCTCTGGCTCATTGTCACTATCTTCATCACTAAAGTCATCAACAGAATCTGAATAGTTTTCCTGTGTATATTCTTCTTCTTCTTCAATAATGTCAACATTATCAGATATTATTGATTTAATAAGAGTTATATCATCTTCTTCAAGATTTTCAAAGCTGTTAAGTTCTTCATCTGTAAGCGCAACAAGATCTTCAATAAGAATAATTTCATTATCGTTTAATATTTTAACGATTGTTTCAGGTATTCCAGGAAGTTCTGCAATTTCTGTTATTTCTTCTGAATCATCTTCTTCATCAATATCACCAAAAAGTGCGGAAACTGCTTTTCGCTTATCAATTGAAATATCCATTTCTTCAAATTGCTCTTCAGTTTTAACATCTATATTCCAGTCAGCAAGTCTGTTTGCTAATCTGACATTTAACCCCTGCTTACCAATTGCCAGTGACAATTGATTTTCTGAAACAATAGCTAATGCCTGACGTTTTGCTTCATCAATAACTACTATGTCATTTACCTCTGCTGGTGAAAGAGCGTTTTTAATAAATGTTCTAGGATCAACATCATATTTAAGAATATCTATTTTTTCACCTTCAAGTTCTCTTACAATAGCTTGAATTCTTACACCCTTCATACCAACACAAGCACCAACAGGATCTACATCATCTCTGTTAGAATAAACTGCAATTTTAGTTCGATACCCAGGCTCTCTGACTATTTTGAAAATCTCAACTGTCTTATCATAAATCTCAGGTACCTCAAGTTCGAAAACACGTTTAACAAAATCTGTATGTGTTCTTGAAAGCACTATTTGAAGACCCGAGCCTGTTTTATTTATTTCATAAATAAGCGCTTTTATACGATCATTCTGTCTATAAACTTCTCTTGGTGACTGAAATCTTTTAGGAAGAACACCTTCTGTTTTTCCAAGATCAACATAAATATTGCCATTTTTTTCTCTTTGATAATAACCTATTATCATTTCACCAAGTTTATCGTTGAATTCAGAAAATAAAGTGTCTTTCTGAATCTCTCTTAAAGTTTGTTTTGCTTTTTGTTTGGCACTTTGTACGGCAACTCGATCAAATTCCATAGGATCTATAGGAATAAGAAGCTCATCACCAACTTCACAATCTTCATTGAGTTTTAAAGCGTCTTCCAACTCTATCTCAGCTACAGGATCATATACCCCATCAACGATAACTTTTTGCGCGTAAAGATTTACATCATTACCATCGTCTGAGAATTTCACAACAGCATTCTCTACTGTTCCGAATGTTTTTTTGTATGCTGCTAAAAGGAAATCTTCTATAGTCTTAATTATAAGTTCTTCAGAAATTCCCTTGTCTTGTACTAATTGTCTTATTGCTTCAGCTATGCCTGAGGACATAAGTTCCCTCCATCATTTTAATTATGGTCGCAATCCCAGAAAAATTTAGATCAATGATCCACGATTTTATTATGTTTTTATAAACATATTTGCGGTAACTTCAGTTTAATGAAGTGCTGCTAAATCAATTTTGCCTTTTGAATAGAATCAAAGTTGTATTCATTTTCGGCTTCATTTTCTTCTGTAATCCTGACACTTGAATCGTTAGCATCAAGTATACACCCGTTTATCCAATTATTATTTACAAGAATACTTATTTTCTCACCTTTAAAAACGCAAAATTCATAGGCATTTCTTAATATTCTTCCTATCCCAGGAGAAGATATTTCAAGAGTCACGTCTCTGTTGTCTGTCCATACTTCTATTCTGGGTAGAACTGCTTTTGATATTTTTGCGCAGTCATCAACACCTATTCCATCTTTTTTAAAAAGAACAAGTCTTACTTGAAGTGTTGATTTTACAATGGAACTACCAAGCTGAACAATTTCAGCATGATAACCACTACATACAGGATTGATTACTGAAAAAAGTTCATTATCATCATATCCGGTGTATTTCAAATTTTGTTCTCCAACATATTGTTACTGTTAAAAACAGTGGTTACAAAAAAAAGAAGCCATTTGCGACTTCTTTTTTAAAATAATTTAAACTGTCGTATTATAATATTATCATTATGGCTAAAGGTCAATAGCTATAGTTAAACATTGAACATCTTCCGCACCTGAT
>JAQQAK010000077.1 GCA_028527945.1 Spirochaetaceae bacterium | reverse complement strand
AATAAAATCATCATCAACAACGGCAATTTTTGCTTCAGGAAGAACTTTTTCAGGCTGTTCTAAAACTCTTTCATTATGAAACCGAAGATCTATTGTTTCTTCAAAATCTACTTTAGGCAGAGATTTTGTTAAAATCTTTTCAGCTGCGACTTTATCATGAGCAATACTATCAGGTTTTAACCCCAAAAGATCATCCATTGCTTTATCAAGGGTATCTGTTACTTCAATTCCAGAAAAATCTTTTTTCTTTCCAAGAAATTCCTTAATAAAATCACTGTTTGATAAAACTTTTATCATTTTAGAATAGTTGCCTGTTTGCTCAAGGATTGTGTTAAATAAAAGCTCCAGTTTAGAGGCGTCTTCATTATTAAACTCAATATTTGAAAGCATCAGCAAGACTTTTGGAGTAGGAACATTATACAAACGTGTTAATTCAGCAATCTTGAACTTCAAAAGTTCGATCTTTTCAGAATTTAAACCAAGAGCTATTTCTACAAATAGAATATCATCATTAAAATGCGCGTCAAGAATACAAGGACTATTATCTATATCAATTTTCACATTAAGAAAACCTGACACAGCCTGAAGAAGGGCATCTAATTTTAACGGTTTTGAAAAAAATTTCTTTACATTATATGGAACAACAGTCTTTATCTTACTTTTGTCCATTTTTCCGGAAATCATTATTACTGGAACATTTGAAACATTTTTATTGGCTTTTTTTTCTTTAAGAATTTCCAAACTGCTTTTTTTTGAAAGATAATATTCCATTATAACAAGATCAGGCATTTCACTTCGAAGTTTTAAAGAGCCGTCAAAACCATTTATAGCCTCTACAACTTCAAATCCATTTTCTTGCAACTTGGAAGCTAAGTACTTTCTAAAAAGAGCAGAATCATCAATAAGCAAAACTTTTTTCACAGGAACCCCCGACATTTTTTTAATATATCTTACTTAATTATCGATAACACATTTGTCAAAGTCAAGACAATATGATGCAACACCAAATAATGAGATATATGATATTATTAATTTATTAAAAAATAATAACTGCCGTATAGTAACTTATTACAGATACCTTTTTATAGCATAAAAAAACTATAAGAGTAACTACTCTTATAGTTTTTTTTGAAAACATATATTTATTTTATATAAAAATGCTTAACGTTCTTTACCCTTGTTTTAATGGGTAGCCTGCTTTAGCCAATGCAGAAACAATCATATCTTCTGCTTTAGTTATAGTTTCAGGCTGAAGAGTCTTATCCTTATCCTGAAGCCATGCTCTAATTGTTACAGTCTTTTGGGTATCTGAAAGACTGTAAACATCTACAATCTTGTAATCTACAAGCTCGTTAAGCTTAACTTTGCCAAGAGAAGAAAGAACATCTGCCACAGGAGCATCATTATCAGCGACAACAGTACAGTCAAAAGTAGCGCCTGGATACTTTGGCAAAGGTTTATATTTAGTCTTATCCTTTAACGGCCTGTCCTTAAAATCAGTAACATCAAGAACGGCAATAGAAAGATTTCCCTTAATCTTAAACTTTCCAGCAACAACAGGATGAACAGTAGTTATAAAACCTGCAAGTTTTCCCATAACTTGAATATCAAGAAATTCATTAGGATGTCGTCCTGCCCAATCTGACGCAACTAGAGGATTTTCAAATTTTCCTGAAGGCTTCATTATTCGAGCATTTATACCCAGATTTTCCAAAAGGTCTCCAACAAGGTTCAACAGATCCATAAACAAAGACTCTTTCTTATCAAAAAACATTATTCCAAGCTGGTGCCTGTCTTCACTGAAGTTTTTCTCTGATGCTAAATAACTTCTACCAATTTCAAACGCACGGAAAGTCGAGTAATTACTCTGGTTAAGAGCAGCTTTTTCTAGAAAACCAGGAATCAGAGAGGGTCTCATTCTGTCAGTATCCGGACTTAACGGATTTGCAAGAATTAAGCCTTCATTCTTAATATTCCAGTCGGCCTGGTCTAAAAGCTTTGCGCCAAGCATTGGATAGGTATAGATTTCAAGAGCTCTTGCCCTGTAAACCATAAAATCCTGAATTTTACGTTCAAGCTGCTTGGCATTTGTGAGTGAAACAGCAGTTATTTCATTAAGAGGAGGAACTGGTGAAAGTTTATCATATCCATAAATTCTACCAATATCTTCTATTAAATCTGCATCGACCTCAACATCTTTTGTTGCTCTAAAAGTCGGAACAGTTACCTTCATAATATTGCTTTCTACTTTAACACAATATTCAAGTGATTCCAGAATCTCAACAGCTTCAGGAATATCAAGAGTTGTTCCAAGAATAGAGTTAACTCTTTCTATCTTAAGATCAATTACAAGTGGTTCTTTAAAATCAAGAGCATCTGAAACTAAAGCTCCAACAGGCTCCGCCTGTGGACAACTGTCTTTCAAAAGTTCAAGAATTCTTAAAACCGTTGGTTCCAACTGGCAGGAATCTAAAGATTTTTCATAACGCTGTGACGCGTCTGTTCTTAACCCCAGCCTAGTTGAGGTGTGGCGGATATCAGCAGCATCCCAATTAGCAGCCTCTATAAAAACCTTGGTTGTTTCATCTTTTACACTTGATGAAAGGCCTCCCATAATTCCGGCAATACCAGAAGGAGCCTCTGCGTCACAGACAACTGTATCAGAAGCAATCATCTTACGCTCAGCCTCATCCAATGTTATAAAAACAGATTCTTCCCCATTAGTTCTTACAATTATTTGACCACCCTTAATAGTATCACGATCATAAATGTGATTGGGCATCCCAAATTCAAGCATTACATAATTTGAAATATCTACAATATTATTTATAGGTCTCATGCCACAGGCAGTTAAACGCTGCTGCATCCATAGAGGACTCGGTTTTACTGTAACATTATCTACAGAAAGACCTGTAAAACCAAGACAGGCTGTTCCTTCTTCAACTTTAATTGAAACAGGAGCCTTTTTATCGTTATAAAAAGCCTGCATCTTTTCAACCCATTTATTATCAAAAGCCTTTCTTAAAGGATTTTTGAATGCGGCAGAAAATTCACGAGCCATTCCATAATGTCCCCATAAATCTGGCCTGTGAGTAATAGATTTATTATCAATATCAAGGAGAATATCCCTCTTGATGTTCATGTAATCTGCAAGAGTTTTTCCAATAGGCGCATCTTCTGAAAGCTCGAGAAGCCCCTCATGAGAATCGCCAAGACCAAGTTCATCTTCCGCGCAAAGCATTCCTTCACTAAGAATACCGCGGATTTTTTTTGGCTCCAATGTAAAACCACCAGGAAGGGTTGTCCCGATAGGTGCAAACGGAACTTTCAGCCCCACCGCTACATTAGGAGCTCCACAAACAACACGTTTCTCACCGGAACCGACATCAAAAGTAACAAGGTTAAGCTTGTCCGCGTCCGGATGAGGTTCTATACTTTTAATTTGAGCTATAAGTATTTTTTCAAAATGCGCGTTACTTTCTTCTACACCTTCAACTTCGCATGTTGAAATAGTAAATTTTGTACCAATCTCTTCAGGGCTAAGTTCAGGAAGCTCTACAAAATCTTTTATCCAGTCTAAACTGATTTTCATTATTATTTTCCTTAATATGCTTTGAATTGTTCAGAAAACTGCAAGTTTCCACTATGGAAATGCCGTACATCATCAATGTGATAGCGCATCATTGTAAGTCTATCTATACCCATACCAAACGCAAAACCATTAAATTCATTTGGATCAACACCACCAGCTTTCAATACATTTGGATGAACCATACCACAGCCAAGACCTTCAACCCATCCAACCTGCTTACAAACAGGACAGCCCTTGCCTCCGCAAAGCATGCATTCATAATCAAGCTCAAAACCGGGCTCAACAAATGGGAAAAATCCTGGTCTCAATCTAACGTTAATATCTTTTTTGAAAATCTCGGAAAGAAGAGTTCTCAAAAAATGTATCATATGCTGAACAGAAATATCCCTGCCAACCATCATTCCTTCAAGCTGGTGAAAAGCTGCTTCATGACTTGCATCAAGAGCCTCACATCTAAAAACCTTACCAGGTCCTACAAATTTAAAAGGGGGCTTTTTCTGCTCCATTCCACGAATCTGTATATTTGATGTATGAGTTCTTAAAAGATGTTCAGCATCTTTAAACCAGAAGGTATCCTGCATGTCACGCGCTGGATGAGATTCAGGAATGTTAAGCGCCTCAAAATTGTGATATTCATCTTCAATATGCGGCCCATCAAGGATGTCAAAGCCCATTGAAAGAAAAATATCTTCTAATTCACGTGTTAACTTTGTAATAGGATGAAGCCCCGCGGCTTGCTGGCCAAGATCAGTAATCTTGTCAGTCCAGCTAATATCCTGTCTATTCTTCTCAAGTTTAGCGTTAATTTGCTCAACCTCAATTTTTCTTCCCTGTTCTTCAATAGCGGCAAGCATTACCTGCTTTACCTCATTAGCCTTTGAACCGAAAGCTTTTTTTTCTTCAACAGCAAGATCGCGCATTCCGCTCATCAGAGCATTAAGTTTTCCCTTTTTACCCAGAAAATCAGCCTTGAACTGAGCCATATCAGGCAAAGAACGAATAGAGCTTATACCCGACTCAAATTCCTTCTTAACCTCTTCCAGTTTCTGAAGCATATTATTGTCTCCTAATTATTGGATTTTCTATTCTAAATGAGTCACTTAAAAAAATCCAGAATTTGCAATCTTTGACCTTAAAAAGCACCTCTAATATAAAAAAAAAGCGGATTCCCCTTTCCGAGGAACCCGCACTTTAAACCCTGTTATTATTACGCCAGAGAAAACCGCTGCCCCTCATTATTAGAGCCACTAAAAAAGAAAAAAAAGCTAAAAAAATATGAACGGTTTTCCATAACAGCTTTTATTATAATAGATGAAAGAGTTTAGTCAAGTAAGGGATTCTTTCCGTAGTTTAGATAGAAGTATAATTCAGACCTCACAAAGAAAGCACTTATTTCGAAGACACAGAAGAGAAAATGCTACAACATAAGCAAGCTCGCCTGCAAGCTGATAACAAGTTATTCGCTAAAGTGTTACGAAAAATAAAGGTTCTGCAAGGAAAGAGTTTAGATGGTCATCACTTTCTACCCATGATAAACGAAAGACTTAGTCCATTAATAGGGTTACTTAGAAAGTTTAAAGCCAGCTTTGACGGGGTATTAACTCCTTCCAGTGAATCAACCACTCCGGAGCAGAGCAAACACAGGTTGGTTCTGCAAGGAATGGGTTTAGACGGTCAGGTTTTATACCCTACACAAAAATACTCTTTCCAAATAGAAGATTCCGCATGTAGAATCCTGCTAAAGCAGGGCGGGGTATTAAACCTTCCCGGCGAATAAATTGGCGGGTATTGAGGCTATAAAAAACGAGGTCTTCCAGCTATTTAAATAGCATAGAAGACCATCAATTTAGCCATCCCTTTAGAAGGCTCATAAAAAGCACTTCTAATTTTTAAAACAATACACATTATTAAAACAAACCATCCACAACACCGTCACCGGACGCAGAGGTTATAAAAAATTTTAAGGTCTTCCGAACGGTTAAAACATATCGGAAACCGCAAAATCAATTATCCTTTTACAGAACCTAAGGTTACACCTTTTATAATATGTCTTGATAAAATAAGATAAACAATCATAAGCGGAATAATAGCCACAAAGATCATCATATAAACCTTACCAAGGTCAAACTTCATATATTCTGCACTTCTTAACTGAGCAATAATTATAGGAATTGTTTTTTTATCTTTTGAGTTAATTATCAAAGCAGGCATGAAGTAATTGTTCCATGATGTAACAAAAGAGAAAATAGCCTGAACAGCAAGAGCAGGTTTCATTATTGGTAAAATTATAGTATTGAAAGTTCTAATTTCATGCGAGCCATCAACTCTTGCGGCTTCTACAATCTCAAAAGGTAGAGAAGCCTCCATGTATTGAAGCATAAAAAAGAACACAACCGGAGCCGCTACACATGGTAATATAAGAGGCATAAATGAATCCATTAAATGCATCTTTATTACAAGCCTTAAAAAACCTAAAGCAGAAACCTGAGGCGGAACCATCATCACCAGCATGATAAATCTAAAAGCTACATTACGGCCCTTAAATCGATACATATGTACAGAGTAGGCTGTCATTGCTGAAAAATAAACAGTTAAAAATGCTGTTAAGGCAGAAATATAAACACTATTTGCCAAACCTTTAAGCATTGGAATATTGTCATCAGTAAAAAGATTTCTACAGTTACGTAGAAAAGCCGTACCCGGCAATAGAGAAAACCCCTTCAGGATTTCACTATGAAGTCTTGTAGAGTTTATTACAAGAACAATAAACGGAAACAGAGAAATTAAGGTTAATAGAACAAGAACTATATAACAAACTGCACGATGTATGTTTAATGATAATTTTTCATTTGCCATAATTACTTATCCCCTTTTTTGCTAGAGCTAAAATAATTCTTCATTGTTATTCTGTATACAATAAAACTTAGAACAGCTGTTATTAAAAAGATTAACGTTGATACAGCTCCACCAAGACCATAATTTCTGCTGAATAAGTGTTTATTCAAATACATAATCAAGGTCATTGTTGTTCGATCAGGAAGTCCATCACCCTTTGTCAAGATCTGAGGAACATCAAACATCTGGATTCCACCAATTAAACTTGTAATCATAACATAAACAAGAATAGGCAGAAGAAGTGGCAGAATTATTCTGAAAAAAACCTGCAATGAACTTGCCCCATCTATTCTGGCAGCCTCAAAAAGGCTTTCATCTATACCCATTATACCAGCCATAAGAAGGATGGTCGTATTTCCATACCACATTAAAAAGTTCATCAGAGCAATAAGCCCTCTGGCCGAACCTTTTATAGTTAAAAATCTATAAGGAGTATCAACAACTCCCATACTAATAAGAATATCGTTAACAGGTCCTGAATCTGAAAACAAAGTAAAAAACAACATTGCAAAAGCAGCAGCCATAATCAAATTAGGCATATAAATAACTGTCTTAAAGAAGTTTTGCCCTTTCAATCTTAAATGACTACTTGTAAACCATACAGAAAGCAATAATGATACAAGAAGCTGTGGAACAAATCCCATAAGCCACATTATAAGAGTATTAACTGCATAGCGTGGAACATTTGAGTTTGTAAAGATCTCAATATAATTACTGAATCCTACAAATTTTGGACCAACCTGCATCAATCCTATTCTGTAATTCTCGAAGAAACTATTATAAAAAGTTGAAAACAGCGGGATTAAATTAAAAATAAAATAAATTATAAAAAACGGAGCAAGAAAGAAATATCCCCATTTTGAATAACTAATACTTTTTTTCTTTCCCGCGATAGTATTGCGCATATAGTCCTCTCACAAATCTATTTAACGAAGTTATAGAAAAAGGCGGGTAAATAACCCGCCTTCTTAAGATAAGAATTATCTTGTTAAGTTAGGATAAAGTTCCAATACTGATGTATAGAAGTTATCCCAAGCTTCATCTTTTGTTATTGTACCATTGAAGTAATCACTAAAAGCGGTCTGAAGTTTTTCAGTCATACCCTGATCATATGGACTCATATTGCTTCTATCAATACTTGTTGCTGAATCAAGGAATGCAGAAATGTGATTCTGACCACCAAGGAAAGCACTGCTGTAATCGCTGTTAGCGATCTGAGTCATTGCTTCAACATTATTTGTGAAATCATTGTAATCATTAACGATTCCAACAAGAGTATCTACATCACAAGTAAGAGTTAACATAACCTGCTTAATAAGTTCTATGTTATCGCTGCCTTCAGCACCACAAATCCATGTACCACCCCAGCTAAATCCCTGAGGACCTTTACAGAATGCCCAGTCTCCGTAGCTTCCATTTCCAAGCTCTTGTGGAGCATCTGGATCATCTAAAGTTGCAGGAGCAAGACAGTAGTCAATAAACCATGCTGGTCCAAAATATCCTAAAACTGTACCGTCTTTAGTTGCGCCCTGATAACTTTCAGCTGACCAAAGGTTAGCTTTGTTATTATAAGCGCTATCAGTATAAAGTTTAGTCTGGTCAATCCATCTTTCAATTGAAGGATCAATGTTAATTTTGTTTCCTTCAACCCAAGGAGATGTCATGTTGTCAGAGAATACTCTAAAAGCATCATCATAACCACTTAACATGAAATATCCTTTAGCTTTTGCGTCTGCAGCAACAGCATCAAATTTATCCCAGTCAGAAAGAGCAGCCTGTACTGCTTCTGGATCATCTGTTCCAAGAACATCTTTGACAATTGATCTTCTGTAGATGAAACCACCAGGACAAGCCTGCCATGAAACACCTTTAAGAACACCATTTGAATCGGTCATGATGTCTTTTGTGTACTGGTACTGCTTAGACAAATCTGCGTCTGTTAGACCAATAACATTATTTACATCAAGTGTATAAGGTGTATCTACATACTTGAGAGCATAGTCTGCTTCTACAAGAAAGATATCAACTTTATCATTTGCTGCTGCGTTTTCCTGCTGAAGCAAAGCTTCATCAAGCTTATTCTGGTATGCGTTACCTTCGTTAGGTGTAACTATCCAGTTTACTGTTACACCATCAGGAACGAGTCCCTTCTCTGCAAAGTATTTGTTAAAACGAACCTGGAACTCTTCATTCCAGCAGTAAATGTTGAGAACAGAACCCTGTGTAACTTCAGCACCCTGTTCAGTAGTAGCGGATTCCTGGCTTCCATTGGCAAAAACACCTGCTACAACCAAGAACAGGGACAAACCAACGATAAGAACCTTTTTCATACGCTTCCTCCTATTATTGTATCTTTTTTTAAAACCCTAATTTTGGGTTAGATCACTAACTGATTCTCCAGGAACAAAATATCCCGGAACATAAATCTCTTCCGGAGCAAATCCTCCCGGATGTTCGATTTCTTTTATAAGTTGAAATGCCAGCTGTTTTCCAAGTCGTTCTCCATCCTGCTTATATGTTGTTATAGAAGGATGCAGAAGCGACGACAACAAAATGCCATCATAACCGGCAATACTTATATCTTTTCCTATTTCAAGCTGCTTTTCCTGAACAACCTTTATTCCTCCAAGAATAGCAAAATCATCAGGATACAAAATACAAGTAGGCGGTTCATCCAGAGCAAGAAGCTTTCTTGTAGCATCTTCTGTTAATGCTGGGTCATGATAAACCGCTTCAATTATATAATTTTCAGGTATTTCAATATTATGTGCCGCACAAGTTGAATAAAAGGAATCAAGACGCCTCATTGTAACATCGGTTTTTTCACCATGTATGTATGCAATTCGCTTATGCCCTTTTGAAATAATATGACCGGCAAGTATCTTCATACCGTTTGTATTATCACTCATAACAGCAGTACTTCCGGCAACAACATTATCCAGTGTTGTCACAGGAACATTACTTTCAAGAAGCATTTTTATATCGTCTCTTGAATAGTCTGCAACTACGATAGCTATTCCGTCACAACCTCTATATTTGGTATGACGCAGATAATTATCCTTACCTCCAAGTTTGCTGCTTATAAAGGTAATATCATATCCCAGTGATTCAGCCTCAACCTTTAAACTGTCAAATATTGCAGCAAAATACTGGTGCTGAAGACCACTCTCTGTTTTATCCTCAAAAATAACACCGATGTTATAGGATCTGTTAGTTTTTAAGGCGCGGGCAGCAGAATTTGGATGGTATCCCATTTCTTCTGCAACAGCATTAACTCTTTCAATAGTCCTGGCACCAATCTCAGAACTACCATTTAATGCTTTGCTTACCGTAGATAAAGAAACATTGCATTTCTCAGCAATATCCTTCAATGTGACCATCTGCCCCCCCCAAAAGTCCAACACTACAACGTTATCGTTTGTTACTACAACGTTGTAGTAACAATTATTATAAATCCCTTTGGCCATTTGTCAAGAAAAAATTTCGTTGAAATTGAATAAATTTTAAACATAAACTTAACATAAGCCAAAATCAAATTAATTTATGTAAAAAAAATATTAAAACCCTTACACAAGAACTTTTGAATGTTGTTAATTATTTCCTTGCACATACCTGAAATCAGGGGTTAAAATGAGTTAACGTTAACGCTTCTGGACGAAACCAATAGATATGAAAAAAATACTTATTTTAACAGGCTTACTAATACTTATCGCAATGGGAATAATTATATTTCAATTTTTACAAATGGAACAAACAAAGCCTGACAATATAATGGAGGAAAAAATAATTATTGGGTTCTCTCAAATAGGAGCAGAAAGCGCGTGGAGAAACAGAAACTCGGAATCAATAAAAAATGCTGCAACATCAGCAGGAGTTCAGCTTCTATTCAAAGACGCAGAACAAAAACAGGAAAACCAGATACAGGCTCTGCGCTCATTCATAGCTTATCAGGTTGACGTAATAGCATTTGTGCCTATTGTAGAAACAGGCTGGGACAATATTCTGAGAGAAGCCAGAGCCGCCGGAATTCCAGTTCTAATTACCGACAGAAAAATAAAAACATCAGAAGAAAAACTTTATGCAGGTTTTATAGGAACCGACAGCGAAGAAGAAGGACGTAACGCAGCAAAGTTCCTTTTGAAAAAGTTTTCAAAGGCAGACTACCCTGACAAAAGTAAGAAAAACCCAATACGAATTGTCGAAATCAGAGGAACAGAAGGCTCCTCTCCAGCAGAAGGTCGTACGGCTGGTTTTAGACAAGGATTGGAAGGACATCAAGATTTTAAAATAATATACAGCACCTCTGGTGATTTTTTAAGATCAAAAGGCTATGAAATAATGTCAAAATATCTGGATAAAAATAAAAAAATAGATGTCATATATTCTCACAATGACGGTATGACTTTGGGGATTATAGACGCAATACATGAACATGGACTGCTTCCCGGAAAAGATATTGTTATTGTTACTATTGACGCAGAGCAAGCCGCAATTGATGCTCTTAAAAAAGGTGAAATAAACTGTGTTCTGGAATGCAACCCAAATACCGGGCCGGATATAATGTCCCTATCTAAAAAGCTGGCAAATGGTGAGAGCATTCCAAGATTTCAACATGTACATGAAGAAGTCTTTACCGAATATGATGACTTATCCTCTATAGCACCCAGAGGATATTAAAATGATAAAAAAGACATCCAATAAGGTTGCAAATACCAAAGAAAAATCAACAAGTATCAAACAAACTCTTCAGGGTTCTTATATAATAATCATTGCATTATTAATAACAGCTCCTGTCATAAGTATATCTTTCTCATGGCTTCAAATTGTTCGTTACAACAAAATAATAACAAATGTAAATAAAACAAACAGACTTAATCAGATCGTAAAAAAAGATGTATCAAACGAAATATGGGATATTGTTGCCGGCAATAAAACCTTTTCAGAAGGCAGACAGTATGAAATCATAGACGACATAAGAGCACGACTTGATGACATCCTTTATAATACTGAGGTAACAGAAAACCAGCAAATGTTGGAAGTCGCAGGCAGAGCTGTAAATACCCTGACACAGTATGTAGATAGATTAGGTCTTCAAATACAAAACAATTTTCTTGTCGTTGAAAATGAACAAATCCTTGATGAAATAAGAGGTGTATCGGCCTTGATTTCAGACATATTGCAAGACTTTATTGTTTTAGAAATAGAATCTGCGGCAAAAACAAACGAAAACATAAAAAAGGTTGCGGTATCACTATCTTTACTGGAAATTATCATTGTTATAATAGCAATGCTTTTCTCGTTTTCTACACAGAGAACTGTAACCTTAAGTATTAACAAACCAATAAATGAACTTGTAAATCTATCAAGCCAAATAGCAGAAGGAAACCTTGAAGCCCGGGCAGAACTTCCAAATGTTGAAGAATTAAATAACCTGACTGAGAATTTGAATATCATGGCAGTCAAAATAAAGGAATTAATAGATACCAATATTCAAGAACAAAAGAATCTGCAAAAGTCTGAAATGAAAGCACTGCAAGCACAAATAACACCTCATTTTTTATATAATACCTTAGACACCATAGTCTGGCTTGCTGAAGGGAATCAGAATTCAGAGGTAATATCTGTAACAAGAAGCCTCTCAAGTTTATTCCGTACAACATTGAGTCGGGGGCAAGACTGGATCCTTGTAAAAAATGAATTTGAACATATAGAAAATTATCTTCTCATTCAGAAAGTTAGATACAGGGATATTTTGGACTACAAAATAGATTGTGAACCAGGCATTATTGATAAAACAATGCTAAAACTTTTATTACAGCCGCTTGTAGAAAACGCTCTTTATCATGGAATAAAAAATAAAAGAGGAAAAGGAAAACTTTCTGTTTCTGGTTGGCAGGAAAATGGATTTTTATGTTTTGAAGTTAAAGATAATGGTATTGGAATAAAACCTGAAAGATTGAAAGACATAAAAAAACAAATTAATGGCAACCTGGATTCTTCTGAAAAGAACGACGTTTATGGATTATACAATGTCAATAAACGACTCACTCTCTATTATAACTCTGAAGTAAAACTCAATATAAAAAGTACATATATGGAAGGCACATCAGTATTTTTTAAGGTTCCGGAGATTATCAATGTATAGTGTATTTCTTGTAGACGATGAAATCGTAACCCGTGAAGGGATTAGAAACTGCATACCATGGGATAATACCCCATACACATTAGCCGGAGAAGCTCCGGATGGAGAACTGGCTCTTCATTCATTAAAAGATATAAAACCTGATATTCTAATCACAGATATAAAAATGCCCTTTATGAATGGGCTTGAATTGGCAAGAATAATAAAAAAAGAGCAGCCATGGATTAAAATAATAATTCTTTCAGGGCATGATGAATTTGATTACGCCAAAGAGGCTATCTCAATAAATGTTGAAGAGTATTTATTAAAACCCGTTACATCAAGCGAAATGCTTGAGGCTTTGAATAAGGTCTCAATACGGATTGAAAAAGAAAAAAAACAACTCACCAGCATGGAAGTTCTAAAAAAACAGATTCAATCCACAGAAGATGTAATGAAAGAAAAATGGCTGGGAAAACTTATTACAGGACAAATTGATACAGTATCAGCAATAGAAGCCGCTGGCGGTATGGGAATAGATCTGCTTCCAGGCGGCTACGCTGTAATGGTTATAGACCTCTCAATTTGTGAAGGGAATTACTCTCAGCCTGGAATTTCAAGACAAATAATTGCTTCGATAGTATCAAACAGGGAAGATGTAATATCTTTTGCCCTTGGAATGGAAAAACATATTCTACTTATCAAGAATATTCATCAGGATTCTGAAAATGACATGCTTTACTCCATTGCTCAGGCTATTAAATTTGAATTACAAAGAAACACAAACTATTCAACAGCCATAGGCATTGGGTCTACAGTAAATTATGTAAGAGAAATTGTTAATTCTTACTCAGAAGCAGACAAGGCAATAAAATATACAAGATTAACTGGCAAGAAAATAATTATTGGAGCTACAGATCTGAAATGGAATCAGGAAGTAGTACAAAAGTTAGAGAATGAAGCTCCACTAACAACAAAATTACGTTATATTGAAGAAAATAATATAGATAATTTGATAAAAGAAAATTTCGGATCTTCATACAGCTTAGACAGAAGCTCTAATTATGATAAAGTCATGTTAAAAGAATTTTCAAAGTCTGTTTCAGACTTAATAACAGAATTAAATGAAGAACCAATAAAACTGATTCCGGAGCTTGAAAGTCTTAAAAAAGGTATTGTAAATGAAAAAACAAACGCTATGGAACAAACAAAATTATTGCTTAAAGAATGGATATTATTCAGAGATGCCAATATTGGCTCAAAACACAATTCGCAAATAATAAAAGCTAAAAAATATATAAAAGAAAATTTCATGAGTCAGGATATCTCTCTGAATTCTGTAGCCTCATTTGTCAACACAAGTCCTAATCATTTCAGCACAGTTTTTTCTCAGGAAGTTGGAATAACTTTCATAGAATATTTGACATCAGTAAGAATAAAACACGCAAAACAACTTTTGACTAACAGTAAAATGAAATGTTCAGATATCACATTTGAGACAGGATACAGCGACCCTCATTATTTCAGTTTTATTTTCAAGAAAACAACAGGCTGCTCTCCTAGTGAATACAGACAGAATAATTCAACAAAAAAAGAGACGGTAACCTCACTTGGTCAGTAAATACTGAATCTCTTACATAGAGAAGTAATCTCATAGTAAAAAATCATAACAAAATTAATAAATTTTCCAACATTTGTAGTTAGCTCGTTAAAATTCATACAAAACTCGATAAAAAAGCTCATGTACTTCAGAAATCCGGCAAGCTAAAATATTTAAAAGTTTTTGGAGAAAATAAACCTGAATAGACTTTGGATTTATAAAGACTTCAAATTTAGAAAAGGAGCCTACACTTAATAGTAGGTATTTAGGAGGAAACATGAAAAAAAGAATTCTTATCTCAGCCCTGGCAATTCTGGTTCTTGTAACCGGAGGACTTTTTGCCGGAGGACAGCAAGAACCTGAAGCTGAGTCTGAAGGCGCAAGCCTTATCACAGTAGGTTATGCTCAGGTAGGAGCTGAATCAGACTGGCGAACAGCTAATACTGAATCTTTTAAAAGTACTTTTGTTCCGGAGAACGGATACAAACTAATTTTTGACGACGCACAGCAGAAGCAGGAAAATCAGATTAAAGCTATTAGAAACTTTATTCAGCAAGACGTTGACTATATAGTAGTAGCTCCTGTTGTTGAAACAGGATGGGAAACTGTTCTT
>JAQQAK010000076.1 GCA_028527945.1 Spirochaetaceae bacterium | reverse complement strand
CTCAGCTTGTTATATGGCTTTCAGGAGTTATGTCTGCAGTTGTAGATAACATTCCATATGTTGCGACAATGATACCAATGGTAGAACATATGGCTGACACAATGGGAAATTCTGAAGTCGAGCCAATATGGTGGGCACTTGCAATGGGGTCTTGTTTTGGTGGAAACGGTACAATGATAGGAGCATCTGCTAATGTTGTAAGCTGTGCTATAGCTGGTAAAAACGGTTACAAGATATCATTTATTGATTTTACAAAATACAGTGCTTTTATTACTTTGATTACATTGGCGACTTCAAGTATATATACTTTTCTTTTTATGTTTTAATTCTTTGTAACTATAGAAGTTATTGCACTATGTGCTGATGAAAAAGCAAACTGTAGATTATATCCTCCACTGTCTCCATCTACATCAATTACTTCTCCCGCAAAATAGAGTCCATCAACAATACGAGATTCCATTGTTGATGGATTAATTTCTGATGTATCTACTCCTCCACAAGTACACATAGCTTTGTTCCGGCCTTCAAGCATATCAATGACGAAATTGTACTCTGTAAAGGCTGCTATAATCTCTTTTCTTGTTTTGGCTGGAAGTTCAGCTGCTTTCATTGTCAAAATATTATCATTTGAAGCTGTCTTCAATAATGTACTAACCAAGCGTTCTGGAATTCCTTTGGATGTGAAAAAACTTTTTACTAATTTAGTTCCACTTGTTTTGCAAAAGTCTAATATTTCATTATTTAATATTTCAGACGTCGTATTTGTAAAAAAACTTATTTGTAAAATATCTTCAGGATAGAAATCTCTGCTATTATCAATAATTCCAGGACCTGAGAGACCATTGTGAGTTAATAATATACTTGTATTTGTATATTTTTTAATACACTTACTGTGCCTAAAAAGTTTTATATTAGCTGTTACTGTAATTCCAGAGCAATTAGAAAAATTACTAAATATTGCTTTTTTAATTATTGTTCCGCATAAAGATTCTTTTGGTGAAACTATTTTATGTCCAAGTCTTTCTGCAAGTTTAAATCCAGAACCATCAGAACCTGTCTTTGGGAAGGTGAACCCTCCTGTAGAAATTATTAACTTGGATGCTGTTGCTAAAGCTTTTTCAGATTCGTTAACGAATAACAAGAAGTTATTTTTTTGTTTTATTATTTTTGTAATTTTGCTGTTATAAAAAAATGTAATATTTTCTTTTTTACATTTTTTCATCATAAGTTTAGTTATATCAGAAGCTCTCTCTGTTTCAGGAAAAACTTTACCGTCTTCTCTTGTAAAAGTTTTTAGTCCATTTTTAGAAAGAAATGATGTTAAATCTGTATTCTGAAAAGAATAGAGACTTTTTCTGACAAATTTTGTTTTATCACCATACTTTTTTATAAAATCTTGAGTTTGAACAGAATTGGTAATATTACATTTACCCTGACCTGTAATAAGCAGCTTTCTTCCGGCTTTATTTCCTGATTCAAATACTGCTGTTTTTACGCCATTTTCAGAAGCTTTAACTGCTGTAAAAAGCCCGGCAGCACCTGCTCCAATTATTATTAAGTCGTAATTTTCCATAATTTTTCCATAAGAAGAACTACATATCTAATTTCTTAAAGATTTCAGGAGAAAAGCGTTCGTCATTATCTGGAGATTCAAAACTTAGTTTTCCAAGTTTTCCATCTCTAATTTCTTTAACTATAATATTACAGGCTCGTTCAAAATCTACTACTCCGCCTTTTTTTAGCATTCCTCTTGAACGGCCAATAAGATCAATTAATTCTTCTTCAGTTTCAGGAAAGTCTTCGATATTAAATCTTTCTTTTAATGCGTCAGGCCATGCGTTTTCAAGCATGATAAGAGCAGCCTGAGAAATTGTGTACATATCAAGTATAGAATCTTTTATTGACCCCATAACCGCAAGACGATATCCAGTCGCGTTTTCAAATTTATGCCAAAGTATTCCTGGTGTATCAATTAAGGTCATTGTATTAGAAACAACAATGCGCTGAAAATCTTTTGTATGGCCAGGTTTATTCTGAACAGAAGCTTTCTTCTCTTTTTTTAGAGAATTTATAATAGTTGATTTTCCAACATTAGGAATACCAGCTACAAGAACATTTATCTTTGATTCAGGTTTTGCTCCGTTTTCCTGAGCAATTTTTCGGCATTCGCCAAGTATCCCTTTTACCCCATTTGCTGTTGTTGAACAAACAGCTTTCGCGTAAAATCCTTCAGATTTAAAAAAATCAATCCAACTTTCAGTTATGACATCATCTGAGAGATCTGATTTATTTAATATTAATAAGGTAGGTTTTCCTTTTGTTATTTCTTCAAGCATTGGATTACGACTTGCCGCGGGAATTCTCGCGTCAAGTATTTCTACCACTATATCAATACGATTTATCTGCTCTTCAATAAGCCTTCTTGTTTTGTTCATATGTCCGGGGAACCATTGAATCTGTCTATGCACCTGTCTCATAGATGCACTATACCTTCTGGCAGCTTTGTTTACAAGCGATCTTTTGAAAAGCTAAATGTTTAGAGACTCTATTAAGTGTGATTAATTTTTTGAATGAGTTTTGTATATAGTTTAACAATCATTCCGACCAAGATGGCTGCGAATATAGTGCCTTCTCTGGCTCCAATCAATTTTTTAAAGAATAAAAAAGATAATATTACACCAATTATTACCATAGAACTATCAACTATAATTTTAGACTTTCCAAACTCTATATTTGTTACAGTACAAATTGCGACCGCAACTCCTTCTCCTGCCAAGTATGTAACTTTTGCAATCACTTCAAGATAAACTCCTAATGCTAAAATAAAACAGCTTAAAAGGCAAATTAAGAGACGTACAAAATATGTGTCAAATTGCCATGAAGAAATAATAAAAGAAGTAAGATCTACAAAAAATCCTAAAACAAAAACTACTGGAAGCTGTACTAATTGGAACAATTTATATTTTTTTCTCAGAATTAGAATTTGCAGAAGAATTAAAAAAGAATTGAATATGATAGTCATTTTTCCAAGACTTAATGATATTTTTTGGCTTAATATATAAGGAATACAAGAGATTGGAGAAACTCCTAAATTGGCTTTTACAGATAATGAAATAGCAAAAGCTACAAAGAAAAGACCTAAAGTGAATTCAAATAATCTGAGAAAAATATTTTGTTTGTTCAAGTTATCAACGCTCCAGAAAGAATATGAAGGAAAGTTTAAAAAACTTAGGAATTTATAAAATCTCAAAGTTTTGTAATTTTAACCTTAATATATGAAGAAAAACTTACAATCATTATGTTTAAGATATTTACTTCAATGTTGAGAAATCTTCTTCAAAGTCTCTTTTAAAATAAGATGTTTTTTGTAAGAGACTTTATTTATACTAGTAATGAATATAGATTTCAATTTAGTATTAATAAATTTTACAAAAATATATGTAAAATAATATATTTTATATATAGAACGCTTCCCAATTTAATTTATATATTCTATAGTGCATCCAGTTATTTGATAATAACATAAACGCTATATATGGTGTACCATTGAACTGGGAGGAAATATGTCTAAAAATGTATCAACATGGGAATGGCAGCAGAAAATAAGTAAAGAAATCTTTGAAACAAAATATTGTCTTCATAACGAAGAAAACCCTGAAGAAGTATTTAATCTTATTTCTGAAGAAATTGCGTCCGTTGAGGCTGACTCTGCAAAATGGCAGAAAACTTTTTACAAAGAGCTTGTAAGCGGAAGACTTATGCCCGCAGGGCGTATACTTGCAAATGCAAGACCTTACAGTAATATGAAAAATTATAATAACTGTTTTACAATTGATATTGAAGATTCAATGGACGGTATTTATGATTCTCTAAAAGAAGATGCTTTAATTAGTAAAATGGGCGGTGGAGTTGGTTTTGATATTTCAAAGTTACGTCCAAAAGGCGCGCCTTTATCAGGTGGTTCAGAATCTTCCGGAGTAATATCGTTTTTGAGGATATTTGACCAATCAGCAAAAACTATCATGACAGGAGGTCAAAGACGCTCCGCGCATATTGCTCTGCTTGATATATCTCATCCAGAGATTGAAGATTTTATAACAGCAAAAAAAGGTGATAAAAATAAGGAGCTAACTCAGTTTAATATATCTGTTAAGGTAACAGATGCTTTTATAAAAGCTGTTAAAGAAAATTCAGATTGGGATTTAGTCTTTGATGGAAAAGTCTATAAAACAGTAAAAGCAAGATATTTATATGATCTGCTTGCTAAAAACGCGTATATGCATAATGAGCCTGGTATTTTTTATTCAGATACAGTTGAAAAATACAATAATGGCTATTGGGCGTTCAAAATGGACAGGGTTAATCCTTGTGGAGAACTCGTTATGCCGCCCTATTCTCTTTGCTGTTTGTCTGCTATTAACCTTGCTCTCTTGGTAGATAATCCTTTCACAGCAGAAGCTGCTTTTAATTTTGAACAATTTAAAGAAACAATAAGCATAGGAATAAGGTTTCTTGATAA
>JAQQAK010000075.1 GCA_028527945.1 Spirochaetaceae bacterium | reverse complement strand
TGTAATAAAATTACAGAAAACTATGAAAAAGAAAAAGTAACAACAAACAAAGTAAAGCAAAACAGTTACCAAGTCTTCTTCATTCTGACAAAAGCAGTAATTAAGAAAAATTGAGATCCATAAAATGAATCTCAATTTTTTTTAATTACATCCTCTAATAAAAATATATTCCATAAGCCCTGTTTATTCAATTAAAACATTTTTTTTAGTATTTTTTTTACATTCATCTATTTCTAATATAAGCGTTTTTATCAAAAACGTAAACAAATATCTCTTCTGAACTGCCTATTTCTAACATTGACATTTTGTGTGTGTATAATATAGTCTTTCGGCAATATTCAGTTTTATTTTGGATCAAAATCTATATGCCTATCAAGGAGAGGGTAATGAAAATTGTTATTGTCATCGACAGCTGGAACGAGGGCAACGGTGCTATTGTAGCAACCAAAAGAATGGTAAGCGAACTGGAAAAACGCGGCCACAAAATTACAGTTGTCACTACAGGCAAATATGATGGAGATTTTTATACAGTCCCAGGTTTTTATTTACCAGGGGTTGAGGAATCTATGCAAAACATGGGATTTCTTTTTGGAAAAGGGATTAAAAAAACTTATAAACAAGCCTTTAAAGACGCAGATATTGTACAAATTCAATTTCCATTCTTCATGGCAAAAAATGCGGTAAACGTCGCAAAAAAGATGGGAATACCTGTTCTTGGTGCGTGCCATATTCAACCGCAAAATGTTATATCTGCTATGGGCAAAGAAAACAAACTTATGGAGGCAGCACTCTCCGCGCTATTTAATTTTTGTTTATTCAAACAGGTACCAGATATTCACTGTCCGTCTCAATTCGCCGCAGATTTAATTTTTAACCATGGAAGCCGCGCTAATTTTCATATTATTTCAAATGGAATTCCGGAAATGTACCGTCCTTCAAATTTTGAAAGACCTGACTGGTTTGGTGATAAATTTGTTATTGTTAATATTGGTCGTCATGCTTTTGAAAAAAGACAGCATCTGCTTGTAGAGGGTGTTAAGCGTTCAAAATATAAAGATAATATTCAACTTCTTCTTTGTGGAAAAGGAGAGAATTCAGAAATGCTTAGAAATATAAGCAAGGATCTTCCAATTAAGCCTTTGATTGAATATGTATCAGATGAAGATAAACTAAAATATCTTAATACAGCAGATCTTTATCTTCATTCTTCTATAATTGAGCTTGAAAGCCTCTCTTGCCTGGAAGCGATAGGCTGCGGCCTACCCTGCCTTATAAGTGATGCTCCATACAGTGCGGCGCCTCAATTTGCTTTGGACGAGCGTTTTCTATTTGAAAAAGATAACGCTGATCAATTGGCAGAAAAGATTGATTACTGGTATGAACATAGAAAAGAGTTGCCGGAAATAAAGAAAAAGGTTCTTGCTGAAGCAGAAAACTACAGATTTAGAAAATGTATAGATCAAATGGAAGAGCTGTATATAAAAATTCAGCAAAAAACAGAGTCGGCAAGAGGCTATATTAATGTTAAATAAAGAAAGACCTGAAATTCCGGAAGAAAAAATAATTCAGGTCAATAATAAGAAAAAGATAGATTTCGCAAAGAAAAAATATAAATTTATATATTTTGATTTGTGGTTTCATTTATTAACACTTCCGTTTTATCTAATTTGTTATGTAATTGTATTTCTTTGCTGCATATTTTTCAGTTTTAGAGTTGAGGGATTAAAAAACCGTAAATTCTTAAAAAAACAAGGCTGCATTACAGTATCAAACCATTGTCATTATTTTGACACCATTCTTGTCAACTTTGTTTTATTTCCAATGAGAGTCTATGTCTCTGTAGTTCAAAGAAATTTTGAAGTTCCATTTGTAAGAATTATTCTCAGAGCGTTAAGGGCCTTTCCGATACCAAGTGGGTTTGCCGGTTTAAAAATGATAACCGAACCCATAGGCGAAGCTCTGAAGCGCGGTTATCATATTCACATATTACCTGAAGGTAACCTGGTTCACCTAAGTCAAACTATTTACCGGTTTAAAGATGGTGCTTTTTATCAATCTTATATTCATCAAGTACCAGTTGTACCTATGGTCTATGTTTTTACGAGGAGAAAACTTTTTGGAAAAGAACTTCCTAAAAACTGGATTAAAATAAAGATGGTTATGGGAGAACCTGTTTTTCCGCCACCAAAAGATGATTCAAATAAACTTCCCAAACAACAACTTAAAGAAATGTCTGAGAAGATTGCGTCATGGATGGAAGAGCAAATAAGCAATAACCATAAAAACTAATTATAAGCCTATGGATATTTACAACAAAATACTTAAATACCGAATTCCTATTTTTGTTATTGTTATATTAATTGTATGTATAACAGCTTTTGGCCTTTTTAAACTTAATCTAACAGTAAGTATTGATGACTATTTCATGAAAGATGATCCGGTAAACGAACGCCAGGATGAATATAAAAAGCTTTTCGGCAACAATGATTTTATAGGTGTATTAGTAGAAAGTAATGATATATTCTCAAGAGAATCTCTTGAACTAATACACAAAATAGGAATAGAACTACAAGAAAATGTACCATTTGCCATGAGTCTAAACTCTATTGCAGCAGATAGTGATTCACTTCTTTCACAGACAGGTTTTGAATTTGACGGAAATAAATTATTAACATCAGATGCTGAAATAGACAAAATAAAAAAAAGATATAAAAACACGCCGTCTCTTGGAATTAAACTTTTTTCAGAAGACTGCAAACAAGCCTGGGTACTTTTATCTTTAGATAAATATCCTGACAATGATGAAGACTACCAATTTAATACTGGAGAAATAGCCTGGAGAACGGTTCAGAAAATTGATTCTGGTGAAAGTAGAATAACAGCCACAGGTGTACCTGTTTATGCTTTTCGCAAGCAGGCAGAAATAATGGAAAACTTGATAAAAATCCTTATTATAGGATTTATAGCTGCGCTAACAATGTCTATTCTAATAATAAAAAATACTCAGGGTGTAATAGGCGCTTTATCAGTAATTGCTTCTTCGGTAATTATTGTTTTTGGCTTGGAAGGTTTTCTTGGCACTAAAATAGACACAGCTTTTATAGCAGTTCCTATTTTATTATGTACAGGGGTGTCTATTGGTTACACTGTTCATATTTCAAGATTTTATAAACTAAACCGCCAAAGCGGAAAAAAGCATTATGAATCAATAATATTTGCTCTTCAAAAAAGTGGTAAACCTATTTTATTTACTGCCTTTACAACAATAGTAGCTCTACTCTCTTTTATGTTTGTCCAGATTCGACCAATAAAATGGGTAGGAATAACTTCAGCCTGTTGTATTCTTGCAGCATTTTTAACAAGCATGCTGCTTTTTCCTATTATTCTTTCATTTAGAAACAAAAACGAGAAAGCTGTAAAAAGAATTAGAAAAACAGATTTTTTCAATCCAATGCTGACAAGCTTTGCAAGAATTGTAATAAAACATCACAAACTCTTATTTTTTATTTTTCTTGCCACGGCAGCAATATCTATTGTAGGAGCCTCAAAACTTGAAGTTGACTTTAACGCAGAAAAGATGATTGGAACAAAACTTCCACATATGAAAGATCAAATGCATGTTAACAATTCTGAGATAGCCGTAAGCGATTCATTAGATTTTGTAATAAAACTAAAACCAGAGGCAGCAAAAGATCCAGAAACATTAAACAAGCTTTCTGAGCTCGAAAAGAAAATTAAGGAAATTTCTATAATAAAAAAAACAACATCAGTTAGCAGTATAATCACAGGATTTAACTATTTTTCACACAATTATGAGCAAAGCGCAAATACTATCCCTGAAACAAAAGCTAAACTGAGAGGGTTAATTACATACTTAAACAGATTATCTCCCACTCTTCTTAATGCCTGGGTAACAAAAGACTTTTCATCAATGAGAATATTCATTGAGCTATCAGATTTTTCTTCTAAAGAGATCGAGAAGGCAATAATAGAAATAAACAATAACGCTGAAGATATTTTTGGCTCTAATGTAGATACCTATTTCAGTGGGTCAACTTACCAGATGGCCTTAATGAATCAATATGTTACAAGGGGACTCATACATTCGATTCTAATTTCACTTATTCTAATTTCATGTCTAATGATTATTGTTTTTAGAAGTCTGAAAATAGGACTTGCGGCAATGATTCCTAATATATTTCCGGTATTAGCCGCTGGTGGAGTTATGGGCTTTTTACATATTCCGCTTGAATTTGTAACAATGACAGTGGCCCCGATGATAATAGGTCTGGCAGTTGATGACACAATACATCTTCTTTTTCACTTGAAAAATGAAATTACTTCAAAGTCTGAATATAATGAAGCTGTTAAGACAACATTTCAGTCTGTAGGAAGCGCTATCACTGAAACAACAATAATATTGTGTGTAACCTTTCTTGTTTTTACAGCGTCAAAGGTCAACAGTATAGTGAATATGGGAATTATAAGTTGTACCGGAATGCTTTCAGCATATCTTGCTGATATTTTTATAACACCAGTTATTGTAAGAATGCTGAAATTTTCCGGCAAAAAGCAAACTACTCAGCTATAAAAGATTCGCGGCAAGTTCTGCGAGATCACTTCGTTCTGTATGGCTGAGTGTTACATGACCAAAAAGGTCCTGTCCTTTAAATGCCTCTACAAGATATGTTAATCCATTTGAATTGGTATCAAGATAAGGACTGTCAATCTGATAGGGATCCCCAGTCATGACAACCTTTGTGTTTCTACCAGCTCGGCTGACTATAGTTTTTATTTCATGCGGTGAAAGGTTTTGAGCCTCATCTACAATAAGAAATTGATCAGGTAGAGAACGGCCTCTAATATAGGTTAACGCTTCTACTTCTATAACCTTATTTTTTATATACCAGTCTATTCCCTTCTCTTCATCCTTCTTTTTATTGATACCAAGAATATAATCAAGGTTATCAAAGATTGGCTGCATCCAGTTAGAGAGTTTTTCATCTTTGCTTCCGGGAAGATAACCTATATCCTTGCCCATAGGAATAACAGGACGAGAAACAAGCAGCCTGTTATATTTGGCCTGTTCAGCAACCTTTGTCATTCCAGCGGCAAGAGCAAGAAGAGTCTTTCCAGTACCGGCCTGCCCTAAAAGAGTTATTAAAGGTACAGAGTCATCAAGTAAAAGTTCAAATGCCATTTTTTGTTCTATATTTAAGGGTTTAATTCCTGAAACTGATGATTTTCTGGAAGGAACAAGTCTTAATTCTGAATTAACAGAAAAAAATCTGCATAAAAGAGGCTCATCATTTTCAGATGTTTTAGCAACAACAAATTCATTACTTCTAACAGAGTCTTTCCATTCTATTTTTTTGTCTTCTTTAATTTTATCGTATGTATCTTTAGAGACAGTTATTTCTCTCCATCCTTGATACATCCTTGTAGCATCTATTTTTTGCTTCTCATAATCTACAGCTTTAAGACCAAGAGCTTCTGCTTTAACACGAGCGTTTATATCTTTTGAAACAAAGAAAACCTGTCGTCCGGCAGCCTGAAGCTCCAAAGCAGTTTGTATAATTCTGTTGTCAGCTTTATCATGTTTTAAATCTGGAGGAAGAATAGTATCTCCAGCTCTGACGACCCTTAAGATTGACCCATTGTCCATCTTTACACCATTATGAAGGGAGCCTCCATTTGCAGCCTGAGCATCAAAAAAACGTATTGCGCGACGGGCATTACGTCCTTTTTCATCGCTAAATCTTTTCAGGTTATCTAATTCTTCAAGAACAGAAAGCGGTACTATTATTTCGTTATCTTTAAAAGATAAAATTGCGTCAGATCTGTGAATAAAAACATTAGTGTCAATTACAAAGGTTTTAATTTTACTATCAGACATAAGCAGACTCCTCTCAATATTATAAATATTATAATAAGGCATTTATAAATCGAAATCTACTTTCTTTTTTTTCAATTTTTATTTAGCTTCAGCAGAAAAACAGGAAACACAATTTTTACCTTTGGTCTTGGCCTCATACATGGCTGTATCAGCATTTGCAATAAGTTCAAACTCATCTCTCATTTTTTCAGTATACTCAGCTATACCAAGGCTTATTGTAACACTTATATGACCGCCGTCTTTATAACGAACCCTTACAGATTCTACGGCTCGGCGTAAACGCTCCGCAAAAGATTCAGCGCCAATCAGATTAGCATCAGGCAAAACTATGCAAAACTCTTCTCCACCATAACGGGCAACAATATCGCATTCTCTAACTATGGTGGCGCATATTCTTGCTATTTCTTTAAGAATTATATCGCCGTATTGATGACCATAATTATCATTGATTCTTTTAAAATCATCGATATCAAACAAAAGAAGACTCAGAGCCTTATGACTTCTGGCACAACGGCTGAACTCTTCACTAATTCTGGAATCAAAAAACCTTCGGTTACTGATTCCAGTTAAACTGTCAGACTGACTCATCATCTTTAATTCATTTTCAAGATAGACACTCTCAGTAACATCCTGAACAGTTATTACAATATTGGTTATTTCTTCATCAGATCTGATAGGAGCAATAGTACAGCGCTGCTGCATCATATTATGTCTTGTGGTATAAGCCCCTATTGATTCAAATGGAAACAGATAATTATGAAGTTTTTGAGAGAAAAAAATATAATTGCCAAATTTAAATACAGACTTACAACTTCTTACAAATGTTGAATTATCAAGATTAGGATATTTTTCGAATAAATTAGAATTAGCAATATCCTGGCTTGTTATACCACTATGAATTTCCATCCACCGGTTCCAGCCTACTATTCTGTACTGCTGATCGATAAGAACAATTCCCTGATTAACAGCATCAATAATTTGCCGTTCCATTATTCTCCTCCGGTAAATGGTTTTAAAGCATTTTTTAATTTGAGAATGGATTTTTTTTCGTTAACAAGAAAAAGTATTCCTTCAGCGCCATCATCTGTAAAACTGAATCTTGTTTTTAATGTCACAGAAATATCATTGTTATCCAGTGGCGTACCTGATAACTCATTCATTATTTCAGCACCTGAAATAACTACCGGTGGAAAATATGTAATGTTGCTTTCTGTCAGCTCAAAAATCTTACCGATGCAGGCGCCAATCAATATATTACCTATTTCCATCAGAACTTCTTTTTCATAAACTATAACATCTTCATCTGGTACTGAATCATTAAAAGACGGCATAAAAACAGAAAGGACTTCTCTTTCCAGCCCATACGGAAAAACCAATAAGGCCAGGCCGTTGTAATCTCCACAATATTTTTGTTCCAGCATACTGAAATCAACATTGTTGCCCAGATCATTTAATACAATTTTACATAAGTCAGATTTTTTGAAAATCTGTATTTCTGGTACGTTCAAATTGACAAAAATATCTAAAACATCAGCTAAATCTGCTGCCGCTGAGCCGAACGAAATATTCATTATTTCACTCAGAGCATCCAGTTCAATATCTGTGAAGTTATAATCTTCAGAGCCCATTAGTTAACTCCAATTTCTTCATAGATATCATCAAGAAGTTTAAATACAATATCTTTTTTGGGAAGTTTTTTTATTACAGTATAGGCTCCATACTCCATACATTTTGCTACTGAACCTGTTTGAATATCCGCTGTAAGGATAATTACGATTGGATCGGAAAAATCTTTTTGAATTTGAACCAAAGCATCAAAACCATCCATCACAGGCATAGTTAAATCAAGAAAAGCAAAATCAGGTTCTTC
>JAQQAK010000074.1 GCA_028527945.1 Spirochaetaceae bacterium | reverse complement strand
GGCACCAGAACTGATGGAACACCTGCCAGGCTCTTCTGTAGGAAACAATAGACGCGTCTTATTATCTGAGCTTGCAGGAAAATCTACAATTGTAAAAAAAATATCTGAATTTGGCAATTTTAGTAAAAATTCACCAGAAGTCCATGAAATTATAACAGAGCTAAAAAACAAAGAAAATAACGGTTATGAATACGAAGCAGCAGAAGCATCTTTTGAATTGTTAGTAAGAAAACAGTTAGGTAAGTTTAAGCCAATAGCAGAGTTAAACAATTACCATCTTGAATCATTTAAAACAGGTGGGTTTAGTTCTAAAACAACCGGAAGACTCTTTATGGAAGTTGATAACAAAAGAGTAATGGGTGCAGGAAAAGATGTGGGACCAGTTGGTACATTAGATATGGCTATCAGAGATGCCCTTCTCCCGTTTTACCCTTTTATCAACAAAATTTCTCTAGTTGACTATAAAGTAAGAGTCCTTAATCCAGAAAATGCCACAGCAGCCAAGGTAAGAGTTTTTATAACCTCATCTGACCGTGAACATACATGGGACACTGTAGGAGTCTCTGAAAATATTGTAGAGGCATCTTGGGAAGCCTTATTAGACAGCTTTGAGTATTATTATAATAAATACTGTATTTAACTAAATAAATACATCTATAAAAATGCAATAAACAGCAACTCTTATAAAATTAGAGTTGCTGTTTTCTTAACAGAAATCTCATAATTTATATTATAAATACTACGCCATAATACTAATTACTAAAAAATCAACCACTCCGGAGCAGAGCAAACACAGGTTGGTTCTGCAAGGAATGGGTTTAGACGGTCGCCGCTTTCTACCCAACACAAAAATACTCTTTCCAAATAGAAGATTCCGCAAGAAGAATACTGCTAAAGCAGGGCGGGGTATTAAACCTTCCCGACGAATAAACACAATAGTACAGCTCCCATATAAAAAATATTTTTTGGGGTAATATAAAACTCTTCCTGTGAATTAAAGAGCCTCATATATTTTTATTTTTTTACAACATCATCATGTTTTTTTATTTTCATGTACTACATTTAAATCATAATAATAAATACAGCTAAAAACCATTTTTTATTTCAAAGGAGAGTTGTAATGAATAAAAATAAAGAGACGCAAGTATTAAAAAATAAATTTCATTTCATAACATTTTTTATAATTATTTTATTATTTTCAAGTTGTTATTTAACATCGAATGGAAATAATTCTACTGATGATGACTCTGTAGCTACACCTTCAGGAGAAGACTCATTATCATTAACTGCCGGAGACAGTTCCATCTTAGCATCGTGGATATCCGATGAAAGCTGTACAGCCTATCAGCTTTGGTACAATACGACTGATGATTCATCAACTGCTGAACAATATGGAGACGACTTAACAAGTACAACTAAAGTCATTTCTGATCTTACAAACGGTACAACCTATTATGTTTGGGTCAATTATAAATATGATAATGAAGAAAGCAGTTACAGTGCATCATATAGTGCAACTCCTGTAGGAACGCCTAATGCTCCTACATTAACAGCAGCATACACAGAAATACAAGTTAATTGGGAAGCCACCGAAGGCGCTGAATCTTACTACGTTTATTACAATACAGAAGAAGATACTTCAACAGCAGTACAATTTGGAGATATCTTAACCTCAACTTCAGTTACAATAACTGAACTTTCATCTACTACAACTTATTACATTTGGGTTCAAGCAGTAAATAGTTCTGGTACCAGTAATTTTAGTGACTCTGCTAAAACAACTTTGCCAACTTCAGCGTCTATTCCTGATGCAGTATCTTATCCAACTCTCACAGCAGGAGATTCTAAACTTACTGTAACCTGGGATGCCGCAGCCGGAGCAACATCATATCAGGTTTGGTACAGCATTCATGATAATACTAATACTGCTACCCAATTTGGAAGCAACTTTACGACCACAAGCTGTACCATTACAGGTCTTACTAATTATAATAAATATTATGTTTGGATTAAATCAGTAGGCGTTAATGGAGAAAGTGATTTTGGAGCGTCTTCAAGTGCAACTCCACCATCTACCGACTCATCAACATCTTCATCGGACTCCTCATCCTCAATAGCAGCGCCATCAGCTCCTACACTTGCAGCAGGAAACACAAAAATAGAAGTAACATGGCACACTGTTAGTAATGCTGAATCATATCTTGTATATTTTAGTATTCATGATAATACAGATACAGCTACTCAATTTGGTAGTAACTTTACTACAACAAGCTGTACTATTACAGATCTTGATAATTATTCAAAATATTATGTCTGGATAAGAGCCGTTAATAGCTCAGGCACAAGTAATTTCAGCCCATCTTCCAGCGCTACACCAGATCCATCAACTGTTGTTACGACTCCTTCAGCGCCTACATTAACAGCTGGAAATGCCCAAATCGATGTTTCATGGGATTCTGTTAGTGATGCTGAATCATACCTTGTATACTATAGTATTCATGATAATACTGATACCGTGGCTCAATTTGGTACTAACTTTACTACTACAAGCTGTACTATTACTGGACTCACTAATTATAATAAATACTACGTATGGATAAAGGCTGTTAATAACTCTGGAACAAGTAATTTCAGTGCATCTTCCAGTACTACTCCGGGATTATAAAAAATTATATAAAATAAAAAAGTGGCAAGAAAACTTGCCCCTTTTTTATAATGCTCTTACTTCCGGTTTTTCGTTTAAGATATACTTTATCCCATAAGTTGCTGCTTCAGCTGCTGATGTAGTTGTTGTATATGGTATTTTGCTTCTGACAGCCTCAATTCTAATATCATTATCACCTTTTTGAGAAAAACGTCCTAAAGGTGTATTTATTAACAAGCTAATATGTTCAGCCCTCATATGATCAACAACGTTAGGCCTTCCATCATGTACCTTCATCATAACCTCAGACCAAATACCATGCGCAAACAAGAACTCTGCCGTACCTCTTGTTGCGGCAAACTTAAACCCCATTTCATTTAAAGCCTTAATAACAGGAAGAATCGTCTCTTTATCACGATCATGAACAGAAACAAATACCTTGCCATCTTCAGGTTTTGGAAGTTTTACAGAAGCTCCAATTGAAGCCTTTGCAAAAGCCTCTCCAAAAGTTTTACCGGTTCCGATAACTTCACCCGTACTCTTCATCTCCGGCCCAAGTATTGGATCTTCTCCAGCAAAACGGTCAAATGAAAAAACAGCCTCTTTAACAGCCCATCCAGTCTTACACTGTCCACGACCTATTCCATTTTTAGTCAAGCCTTGAGTCTCTAAATCTATACCATTCCAAACTTTCACCGCAGCTTCAATTAAATCAACACCCGAAGCTTTAGATAGAAAAGGAATAGTTCTTGAAGCCCTCGGATTTACTTCAAGAATGTATAAAACACCATCCTTTAAAGCAAACTGAATATTTAAAAAACCTTCAACATTAAGTTCTCTTGCAATTTTTTGTGCTGCATTAATCATTTCTGCTTCCGCTGATTCCTCAGTTTTGTAGGGAGGAAAAACACAAGCACTATCACCTGAATGCACCCCTGCAGCCTCTATATGTTGCATAATTCCCGCGACATAAACATTTTTACCATCAGAAACAGCATCGACATCATACTCAAATGCATCTTCCAAAAATTGATCTACAAGAATTGGTTTTTCTTTGGACATCTCAAGTCCTTGTAGTAAAAATGTTGCAAGCTCTTCCCTCTTGTAAGCAATAAACATACTTCTTCCGCCCAAAACAAAAGACGGTCGTAATAATACAGGGAATCCAATTTCCTCAGAATATCGCATAACTTCATCCGCAGTTGCGGCCATACGATTTTTTGGTTGTCTTAATCCAAGTTTATTTACAAGCTCGGAGAAAAGCCCTCGATCTTCTACATCATATATACTCTTTACTGAAGTACCTACAATTTTTGCGCCTGACTCCTCAAGCTCTCGTGCTATATTTAGAGGTATTTGCCCACCTAACTGAACAACTACCTTCTTTGTTTTTTCTTTTTTAAGAATCTCCTGAACATATTCATATGTCAAAGGTTCTATATAAAGGCGGTCTGATACATTAAAATCAGTAGATACAGTTTCAGGATTAGAATTAACAAGAATAGTTTTTATTCCTTCACGTTGATAAGCCAAAGATGCCAATGTACACGAAGTATCAAACTCAAGTCCCTGTCCTATTCTGTTTGGACCACTTCCAAGAATAATTACTGAATTTTCATCAGAAGGCTCCCCTTCATCAATTTCACCATAGGTTGAATAAAAATAAGGAGTTTCTGCTCCAAATTCACCCGCACATGTATCAACAAAGTGATATATTGCGTTTATATTGTTTTCATTACGAATATCAGCAACTTTCTCAGCTGTTAAACCAACAATTTTGGCTATTCTTGCATCAGAAAGTCCAAATCTTTTTGCTTCCAAAAGATTTTCAGTATCAAGCCCATTTCGACTGATCTCTTCTTCAAGATTTATCTGATCCAGCATCTGATATAAAAACCAAATATCAAAGCCTGTAGTTTTATGAAGCTTATTTATTGCGCGTTCACCTTCTCGGCTCAACACTGTATAAATAGCAAACATTCTATGAGGATGCTGACTTTCCAATTTTTCATCAAGACCATTATAACCAATCTGCATTTGGCAAAGCCCATCATAACCAATTTCAGCAGAACGTAACGCTTTATTCAGAGCTTCAGGAAAAGTTCTTCCAAGAGCAAGTGCTTCTCCAACAGATTTCATCTGTGTTCCAAGAGTTTTATACCCGGCAGGAAATTTTTCCATTTCAAATCGTGGAACTTTAACAGCACAATAATCTAATGCTGGTTCAAAACAAGAAACGGTTTTCCCGGTTACTTCATTTACAATTTCATCAAGAGTATAGCCTACCGATAGTTTTGCTGAAATTCTGGCAATAGGAAAACCAGTAGCTTTACTTGCAAGAGCAGAAGATCTTGATACTCGAGGGTTCATCTCGATTATAATCATCCTGCCGTCTTCCGGATTTACCGCAAACTGAACATTTGATCCACCACAATCTACACCAATAGCCCTCAATGTATTTATTGCCGCTGTTCGCATTACTTGATATTCTTTATCAGATAAGGTTTGTATTGGAGCAACAGTAATACTATCTCCAGTATGAACCCCCATAGGATCTATATTTTCAATAGAACAAACAATTACTGCATTATCAGCCTTATCACGCATTACCTCAAGTTCAAACTCTTTCCACCCAATTAGTGATTCTTCTATTAAACATTCGTGTGTAGGACTTTCTAATAAAGCCTTCTCCAAAAGAGATTCAAAATCTTCTGCTTTTTCAGCAATTGCGCCACCTCGTCCACCAAGCGTAAAACTGGGGCGAAGAATTAATGGAAATCCGGTTGCCTCAGCAAACTTTTTACCGTCCTCAATATTATTGACATGAGAGGAAGCTGGAGTATCAAGGCCAATTCCATTTACAGTATCTTTGAAAAGCTGTCTATCCTCAGCGAGCATTATCGCCTTGCTACTGGCTCCAATCAGCTCTACATTATATTTTTCAAGGATTCCAAGCTCTTCAAGCTTTAGCGCAAGATTAAGTGCTGTCTGACCACCCATTGTAGGAAGGATGGCATCAGGTTTTTCTTTTTTTAAAATCTCTTCAACGTATTCAGGCTCAAGAGGTTCCATATAAACAGTATCAGCAACACCTGGTGTTGTCATTACTGTAGCAGGGTTTGGATTAATAAGAATAACCTTATAACCTTCTTCTTTTAAAGCTTTTACAGCTTGAGTTCCTGAATAGTCAAATTCACAAGCCTGTCCAATAACAATTGGCCCGGAACCGATAATTAAAATCTTTTTAAGGTCTTTACGTGCCGGCATTTATTCTCCCCCCGCAATCTTTATATATTCATCAAAAATCCATGAGGTATCTACTGGTCCTGGAGAAGCCTCCGGGTGAAACTGTACAGAAGCGATATTCCTCTCTTTACTTATAATACCTTCAACAGAACCATCATTTGCGTTCTTAAACCAAAGATCTACCCCATCAGGAAGACTTTCCTCTTTTACAGCAAAGCCATGATTTTGGCTTGTTACAAAAACGCGTTTACTTAGCTCATCTCTTACAGGATTATTTATTCCATGATGGCCAAACTTCATTTTATATGTTTTTGCCCCTAAGGCCAAACTTATCATCTGATGCCCCAAGCAAATACCAAAAACAGGGATTTTACCAATTATCTTCTTTAACATATCAATTTGCTCGGTCAATACGGAAGGATCACCGGGACCATTTGCAACAAGAACAGCAGAAACACCTGAATCTAAAAGTTCTTCAGCCTTAACTGTCGACGGAAATAACTTTACCTTCACGTTACGCGCTTTTAATTCTCTTATTATATTAGCCTTAATTCCACAATCAACAACGGCAAAAGTCATCTTGCCATCTTCACCAATTATTTCATTCTGACTCGTACCAACATCTTTAATCAGATTTTGCCCTTCCATTTCAGGCATATCCAGAATTATTTTTTTTGCTTTTTCAAGTGAATCTTTATCGGGTACACCATTATTGATTTCACAATTTACTATAATTCCCTTTTGTGCTCCGTTCTTCCGGAGCTTAATAGTCAAAGCTCTGGTATCAACATTTGTAATACCAGTTATGTTATTTTCTTTTAAAAATTGTTCAAGATTTTTTCGTCCTTTTGGAACCATTCCTCTATATAAAGATCTTATAACAAGGGCTCTTGCCTTTATTGTAGTCCGAACCTCATCTTCAGGACCGACTTCTGTCCAATCTGACATATCGCCATAATTACCAATATGAGGATAAGTCATTGTAACAATTTGCCCAGTATAGGAAGGATCTGTCAGGATTTCATGATATCCGCTCATACCGGTATTAAAAACAACTTCACCAGAAGAGTTTTCGTCCGGATTAGCACCAAAACTTATACCAGTGAAATAGCTACCATCTTCCAGTAAAAGAATACAATTTTGTTTCATAGTTTCCACCTTATTTATAAATATACAGTTTTATTGTATATTTATACATTTTGGATTAAAAAAATACCGGCTCATAGCCGGTTATAGTCCCTAGGGGAATCGAACCCCTCTTTGAAGAATGAGAATCTCCTGTCCTAGCCGATAGACGAAGGGACCTAACAAAAATCATTCAGATTCTTATTCTGAAGTTTATTTTACAAACATTCAAATTTATCTGAGAAACATTCAATTGTTTCTCAGATTATTAAGTAAAAAAAGACTGCCCGAGAAGGATTTGAACCCTCACAGACGGAACCAGAATCCGTAGTGCTACCATTACACAATCGGGCAATAATTCTTGTGGTAATCTACACAAAAAGGAATGTTGTTGTCAATACATTATAGACAATTATTCAATTGAAGCAACAACAATTGTCACGTCATCTGTGTATTTATCATCAGAATGTATTTGTTTAAAATGCTCAAAAATTTTTTCGGCGGAGACATCATTCTTTTCAACTTCTAACAGACCTTTAGTTATTGTATCACCTTCAATTGCTCCATTATCCTTGACCTCTATTAATCCATCAGTAAAAAATATCAATTTATCACTGGAGTTTAAATCAAAAGTTTGCTCAGTATAAGAAACACATTTTTTAAAACCCATTGCAGGATTATTATTTCGTAAAGTTAAGCATTCATTATCCCTTAACAAATAAACAGCCTCACCTCCGGCTTCTACAATCTCAATCTTTTTATCTTTACTTTTTATTAGTGCTGCTGTAAAAGCAATTATTATAGCATCATTGAATTTTAACGCGTCATAAAGTCTGCAATTTAATTCTCCAACAAAATCCGTTAAAGAAAACTCTTCAAAATCAGTCATTACTGATGTTGTAATAATTTTTAACATCGCAGTTATTAGAGCTGGTTTAATACCATGTCCAGACACATCCCCCACAAGGATCACATAATCATCATCACTTATTTTGATAAAATCATAATAATCACCACCACAATAGTAGTCTGACAAAGGTGTGTACTGTAAATCCAGTAAAATGCCTTTGGGAGGAGCCGCAGGCTGACCAAGCATTTGTAATTGAAAATCTCCAGCAAGTTTCAACTGATTATTCAGCCTTTCATGTAATTCTTTATTTTCACGCCTCATTTTATAAAACTTTAAGGCTTTTTTTATTTCAGCTTCCAAAGTACCAGTAGTCCATGGTTTAAAAATAAGAGCCTGTATTTCTGATGAAATAGCACTTTGAATTGCTGATATATCAGAATAAGCTGTGAGTAAAATTAGAATTACATGAGGATATTTTTTGTGAATATAAGATAATAGTTCGCTTCCATTCATATTAGGTTCAGGCATACGCAGATCTGTTATTAATAAAAATATTTTATTCGATTCTTTTTCAAAAAAATCTATTGCGTCATCTGTATTATTAAATGTTTCTATTCGTACTGTTTGTTCTAAATCAAGAATTCCTATTTCTCTTTTTAGTGATTTCAAAATTTGAGTTTCATCATCAACAATAACAATACATTCTTCGTTGTTCATTTTTCCTTTCATTAATCACCTGTTTTTGTTCACTTACACTTACTACTTATTTATCAAATTTCAGCAATATTCCAAGAAGTATTTAGCAGTAAAAAGATTTGATCTAAATAACCTTATTTCAATATCATTATTGGAGATTACACTCTATCATGATATATTGTTTTAAACAAACGTTAAGCAGTAATAATTTAAACTATAAAAAGGTATATATGGATTATTTTATTTTCCTTATTCTTTCACCTATATCAATAGGTGTTCTTTTCGTAACCGCTATATCGTTATTTTATCGGTTAAACTCAAAAACAGCAAACGCTCTTCTTCACTATTTTATAGGTGTTACTGGTTATTTAACAGCCAACACATTGGAGCTTATAACCCCGACACC
>JAQQAK010000073.1 GCA_028527945.1 Spirochaetaceae bacterium | reverse complement strand
AGCACCAGGACTTATTACTCAATTTTTTGGTGTTTCTGTTCCAATGATGTTTAATTCTGTTCTTTATTTTGAACCCGGAATCAGGTTATATGCGTCTAATGTTGTTCTTGATTCAGATAACAGAGCTGTTTTGTCTGCTGTAGAAACCGCTTATAGAATATCTCTGTTAAATTGTGAAATACGCCCAGAAATAGGTGCTCTTTTTAACCTTTCAGATAAAATCTCTTTGGGAATAACTGGTGCTCCTTTGTTCACGTTTCGGATACCTATTGTTGCACATGATTATGATGACGGTTCAGAGGCTATGTCTACAGTTGGGCAATATTTTCTTGCTAAAGCAAGATTCTTAAGTCTTTATGCGGGAGGCCTTCTTGTTTGGCATGCTACAGAAAAGGTTTCTTTGGAAGTTAAGTTAGGCACAAGTCTTCCCTTCTACCATTTCTGGGATGGGGAAGACTCAGCTTTTTATAATTGGCTCTCGATAGAACCAGAAGTTGGTTTTATTTTTTCGTTCTGATCCTTATTCGAATCTGCTCTATGAGAAATAACTAATGTTATAAGAGAGTTTGTTAAAGTATCTAGCATTACACTTAAACTGAAAAGTATTGGTAGTATGGGTTTTAGAATTAGATAACCTTCTTCTATTCCTTTTCCATAAAGAGTACATAAAAGAGTTACAGAAACAAGAACCCCTGACCCAGGAAATGCTCCAATCGCAAATGAAGATAAAAATGCAAAGACAGATACCCATATCACCCCTGATACAGTTACACCAAGACTTGAATAAGATTTTAGAATAACAATGAAGGCTGCTCCTGTAATCATTGCTGTTCCTGCTTTTCCAAAAAAAGATAAAAGTGGAAGACTTACAGATGACACATCATTGTTCTTTTTTGTTTTGTCAGAACAGTTTTTTATTTGTACAGAAAGACCAAATAGGCTGTCTCCTGATGCTAACCCTGCTATGGCTGGTGCAATGGCTTCAAAAATCATTTTATATGGATTTTTTTTACCTGCCGCAAAGTATAAAATTATAGGATACAACACTAATATGATTATTGCAGTGTCTATAGCCAGGGCGAGAAGCATTTGCTTGAACAATTCAAGTTCTGGTGTATTCATAATTTGTACAGTTGTAAACCATGCCATTGGTATTATAAATAAGCCGCAGAGCTCTATTATGAATGAGTTTATTTGTTTAAAAATAGATGAAAGAGATTCTGTAATCTGAACAGCTGGGCGGACTATTATTTTATTAAAATTGAGATTGAACCCAATAAGGACTGCCATTACAAAAATAGGAAGAATTCTGTCTCCATTTTGGAAAATCGCATAAAAAAAGTTTTTAGGAAAAATTGCTGATAAGGTATCATAAAAACTTGGTAAATCAGTTTTTACACTTTCCTGAATAATTACCGGGATTCTTTCCGGAGAAAGAAGCAGCACAGATAGTGAGCCAAATATCGCAAGAAAAGCGCTTATAATTGCTGCATAGAGTATTGTTCGTAGTAATACGCCGGCAACTTGTTTTTTGACTATCAAGTTGTGAATGGATATGATTACTGAAAATAAAACTAGAGGAAACAATATATATCGTCCAATACTGATTGCTATATTTGATGTTTTTTCTAGTGCTGTTATGTTTACCCAGTTCTCTGGTAAAATTATGGCAAGTAATACGCCAATTGTGGTTCCTATAAGAAGTTTTAACCATACTTTCATGGCTACAGACTATCTTAAAGCTTGTAAAAATTCAACGATGAGTTTTTAATTTCTTACAAAGTCAAAGATACTCTTTTTTTCACCAAATCGATGAATTTTCCCCGGTGTAAATTTTGAATCATTAATAACTTTATCATAGAAGAGCAGAAACTCTTCACGTTTAGGCGTTTCTGATTCAAAACAGAAAATCTGAAATGGTTCGTTTTGGTATAAAACTGAAAGATCCTTTAACAAAATTTTCAAATAATTGTAAATAGCGTTTTCAAGGGGAGTAAGTGTTGTTACTCCTCCTTTATCTAAAATAAATGAAAGTCGTCCTTCTTTTTGTTTTATATAAAGTTGGATTATTTCTTTTAAAAGATAGCTATACCCCTTTATCCAGCGATCTATTTGTAAATCATATACAGCAGAAGACATTTCGTGAAATGTTTTATTAAAAAATCCTGGTTGATAAATAATAATAGCTTCGTTTAAACAGCTGTATTTATTTAAGATCGTTAATATTGCATTACGAGCAGAAAGCGGAGAACGTTTATTCCATAGTATTTCTAAATTCTTTGGAGCCTCAATCATTTCTTCGGATGAAGTTGTGTCCTGTTGTTTTTCAGTTAGTCGCGTAACTATATTGCCATCGGCCTCTATTTTTCTAGCAAAGAAATCGCTGTATTCTGTTCCATCGTTTAAAAGAGTTATTTTACTCATCAGAGCTAAAGTTTACATATACGGCTTACTGAGGTCAAGAACTTTCATTTTTGATTCTATAAGGATTTAATTATATGATGATTTCTAAAAAAAGTTTTGTTCAAGCTTTTTTAATTTATCGCGGAGATTTGCTGCTTTTTCATAATTTTCTTGTACTACAGCAAGATCTAACTGGTTTTTTAGTTCAGCCTTTTCTTTTTCGTACTCTGAATTGAGTTTGCCAGTCTTGTTTTTTATTATTTCTAAAGATACTCCTGTTTCTTTTACAACCGCTTCAGAAATAAATATTTTACATTCTGCTCTAACCGCTAAGGCAATACTGTCTGACGGGCGGGCTTCAAGTTTTTGTTCACCGTTTATATTGTTAAAATAGATTGCTGAATCAAAAATTCCATCTACTAATTCTGTTATTTCTATTTTTTTGATGTTGCTTCCTGACAAACTTATAGCTGAAAGTAGTAGATCATGTGAATTAGGTTTTGGCATGGGAATGTCTCCCATCCCTATTAAAATTGATTGAGCCTCTGATTGTCCTACAAAAATAGGAACTGCTACTTCAATTCCGATTGGTTTTATTAAAACAGCATAGCCCTGATCTGTATGAGCCACACTCCAAATCTCTGCTTCTTCAAAAGTTAATTGCCCCATTCTTTAAGAATATTGTATAGTTGTGTGTTTATCAACGTTGTTAGAAAAAATTTACCAAATCAATTTTCTGGCTTTGCTTAAGTTGTCCTTTTAAACAATTTTCAAAATAGTTTGCCGCTTTTTCGCAATATTCTTCTAAAATAGCTTCTTCATTTTTAGAAAATTTGTTTAGGACATATGAGGCTACATCTCTTCCTGAAGGCGGCCTTGATATCCCTAATCTGAGTCTGTAGAAGTTATTGTTTCCGGTTTCTTTTACAATGGAGCGTAATCCATTATGACCTCCAGTTCCTCCCCCTTTTTTTAATTGAATAACTCCATAAGGAAGTTCAAGATCATCATGAATAATGATAAGATCTTCTGTCTTTATTTTGAAAAATGATAAAGCCGCTGAAACACTTTGGCCGGAATTATTCATTAGGGTAAGAGGTTTTAACAATACACTGTTTAAATCTGAATACTTTGAGTATTCACCTTTGAATTTTTTGTTCCAGTTTAATGAATTATAGAATGATAATTTACTTAAAATCATCCAGCCTAAATTATGTCTAGTTTCTTTATATTTTTGGCCATAATTACCTAGGAAAGTGGAAATGTACATACTGAAATCTTATCATAATAAGAAGAGGTAATCATGGAACGTGAGTCTTTTATGGCTAAAAAAGTGTATTTTTTATATTCGCATTATGTTGTGCGGCAAACGCTGGTTCAGGAGCTTGTAAATGAAGAATATGCTGTTTATCTTGTTTCAGGTTATAAAAAATTGCTGCTATAGTGAAGGATTTTGAAGATCCTATTGTTTCTATAAACATAGATGAAGCTCTTCAGGAAGAAATAAAAAAAAGTTATGTATGGAAAGCTGTCAAAGACATAAAAAGTAGTTAAAAGAATTACAATTCTTATTGCCAGAACTCAAATTTATTTATAAGTTTTTTTATAATATTATCCTATGTTAATGAATAATAATTTTAGAAATGATATTTTTATACGTGTGTTTTAGAAAGTAAAATCTTAATGCATACACAAACGAATTTAACAAGATAGTATTAGTAATTTAGAGGTAGAAATGTATCGGAATTCTTTTCTATCTAAAAAAGTGTATTTTTTATATCCACATTCAGTGGTTCAAAAAGAATTAGTTAGTAGGCTTGTAGCTCAGGAATACGCTGTATATTTGGTAAACGATTATATAAGGTTTAAAGACGTTGTAAAGACTGTTGAGGATCCTATTGTCTTTATAAACATAGATGAAGCTCTTTCTATAAAAAAATGGAAAAATTATATATCTGATTTGATGGGAGGAGATAGACCTGTTCCTGTAGGTGTTCTTACATATAATGAAGATCCAGAACTTGCGCGTGAGTTTTTAATGGATTTAATGATTCCTTGCGGCTTTATTAAGTTGAAATTAGGTCTTGAGCAAAGTTTTGAAATTATTCTAAAAACGCTTGAGGTGAATGAGGCCAGAGGGCGTAGAAAATATTTAAGAGTTAATTGTTCAGGTGTAAAGAATACTGGTTTTAATGTCCTTCAGGGGGAAAGGATGCTTGAGGGAAAGGTTGTAGATATAAGTTCGATAGGAATGTCTTTTATTTTTAATGATAATGTAAGACTTGCAAAAAATACCTTAATAAAAGGGGTGCAAGTTAGGTTAAAAGGTCGACTGTGCAGGGTTTCAGGCCCTATTGTAGGTTGTAGTAGTACTCCTGATGGACTCTTGTATGTTATGCTCTTTGAAAAAACAACATCATATAAGCAAAAGGAGTGTATTTATTCTTTTATATATGAAGTTTTGCAAGATGAGATTACAGAGGTTATGAAGCGACCTCAACTGGTTACAACTCTTGTTTAACGATTATACAGGAAATTTCATTATTCTCATTGAAGACAGGTATCCACTTAAAAGATTTTCCATTTTGTTTTAAAACTAATGGAATGTTCTTTTTTTCAAGATTTGAAATGATTGGTTTAATATGAATTTTACCTGTTATTAAGCTTATATTATTTTTTTTAAGTTCTTTTCGCCCCAGTTTTTCTTTCCCGAAAACACTGTTTCCTGTATAAATAATTTGTCCGTTTAAGTCTATTACTGCAACCTTTTCATTAATGAAATGAGATAGTTTTTCAATAGTATTATTCATTACTGATATTTTTTGTTTTCGTTTTTCACTTATGGTGTTTATTTGGGTGAATAAACTTTGAATTTTTTTACCACAGGCTCCAAGCCTGTTAAGGCTTTTTTCAATACTGTCTGAATCAATTTGTTTTCTTTTAATTATTTTATCAAGTTCTTTTATTATATTTCTGCTTTTGGTTATTAAAAAAATAAAAATTATAACAATTGCTATAGTTATAAGAAGGCCATTAAAAAGGTAGCGTTCTGCTATAAATTGAAGTTCTTGGGGAGTTTTTTCTGAAGCGGATTCTATTCTGATGTAGGCAAGTATTGAAACTGCTGCTGTGGCAGCTGTAATAAAGATTCCACTAATTATAAGGGCAGATTTTTTTATAATAAGCATTATATTCCCCTTATCTCTTCTATGTCATCATTACGTCCAATTACAATAAGAACGTCTCCTTCTTCAAAAACTGTTTCAGTGTTTGGGAAAATTACATTTTCCTCATTGATGGTTGAACCATTTTCATCAATCGAAACATTATCTCGTTTTATTGCTGTAATTTTTAGGTTCATTTTTTTCTGAAGATCTACTTCCGCAACTGTTTTGCCTGCAAATGTTTCAGGCAGATAAACTTCTGCTATGCTTATTTTCATCGTAAGAGGAACGCTGTCGAGGATTTCTGGTGAAATTATTTTTTCTGCAAGTTGTTGACCTGCTGTTTTTTCTATATCAAGGACCTCATTTGCTCCTACCTGTTTCAAAACACTATGGTGAAGCTCACTTGAAGCTCTTGAAATTATGTAAGGAATACCAGCTTTTTTTAGAAGTGCAGTTGTTAATATATTAGATTCAATATTGTCGCCAATTGCAATTATTGCCATTTCTACATTTTCTATTGGAAGTTTTGAAAGGTAAAGTTCGTCAGTGGAATCCAGTAGAAGTGTTTGGGCGGCAATCCCTTTTACTTTTTCTATCATTTCAATTCTATTGTCTACCGCAATAACATTTGCACCCTTTTGAGCCAGTTCAATACAGAGTTCTCTTCCAAATGTTCCTAGTCCGATTACTAAAAAAGCGTTTTCTTTCATATTCTATCCTATTAAAATATTACCCTCAGGATACTCAATTCCATAATCTGTTTTATTAGATGAAAATACAGATAGTATTGTAAGGGGGCCTAAGCGGCCTGTATACATAAGCATTATTATAATTATTTTTCCAAATGTATTCAGTTGTGATGTTAGACCTGTTGATACTCCGACTGTTCCAAAGGCCGATACTGTTTCAAAAATTATATCTTTAAGAGGCGCGCTGTGGGTAAGAGCAAGCGCGAATGTTCCCGCAAATACTGCTAATATTCCATATTGTAGTAAGGCATAGGCTTTTAAAATATCTGATTGTGATAACTGATATTGGTATAGTTTAGTTTTGGGGGAGTTTGTTATCATGCTTTTTATATATGCAAAAATAACAGCAATGGTATTTACCTTTATTCCACCTGCGGTACTTCCTGAAGCTGCGCCAATAAACATAAAAAAACACATAAAAACAAGTGTTGCAGATCTTAATCCTGAAAAAGAAACTGAGTTGAATCCTGCTGTACGAAGTGTTACTGATTGAAAAAAAGCTGAAAGATATTGAGTTGGTGTATTGTATTTATACAAAGTATTTATGTGTTCAGTTGCGTAAAAAAGAATGAACCCACTTCCTAATAGAATTCCTGTCCAGATAAGTACGACTTTGGAATTTAAACTCAATTTTTTTTCTTTTTTAAAAAACTCAGCAAAATTGAATATTACAGAGAAGCTTAAGCCTCCAAGAATTATTAAAGCGCTTATTGTGAAAATTACAGCAGGAGAACTTTTGAAGCCTTCAAGACTATCTGAATATAACGAAAATCCAGCATTACAAAACGCAGATATAGAATGAAAAATTGAAGAGAATATAACTTTTAAGGATATTTGTTCTTTCCGGCTAAACTCTATAAAAAGTAATATGGCTCCAATACCCTCAATTGAAAAGGTTAAATAAATTATTTTTTTTAGATTTCTAACGATGTCAGAAAGATCAGAATTACTTAATACCAACATTAATCTTTGTTTTTCTTCCAGGCTGACTCTGCGACCAAGAATAAAGCTTGAAAAATAGGTTAGAATCATTATTCCCAGGCCTCCGGTTTGGATAAGCAAAAGAATTATTATCTTTCCGGTTATGCTGAAAGCTGTGGCTGTATCTACAACAATTAAACCTGTAACACAAACTGCAGAAGTTGCAGTAAAGAAAGCGTCTATAAAATTCAGGCTATGTCCATTCGTGGATGAAAACGGAAGCATTAACAGTATAGTTCCTGTAGTTATTATGATTAGAAAACTTGCTACAATTGAACGCGCTGGGCGTTCATTTAGTTTTCTTAAAAGCTCTTCCAGAGAATTTACAGTCTTTATTATTCTGAAAAGTAAAAATAAGCTTCTTGCAGCAAGGATAATAATATTAAAATAAGAATTACTCTTTCCGTGAAAATTCCTGATTGTTAGAATAGTTATTATAACTGAGTAAAAAATAGAAAAAATTATAAGAGCTTTGTTTTTTATTATATATTGAAGCGGATATTGAGTTGATGAAATTCCTATAATTATTTCGTAATAAAGAAAAAATATAATGATAATATCTATTATACGTGAAATCCATGTTAATAAAGGTGTGCCTTGTATTGAATAGATCAGCAAAGAGGTGACACTCAGTAAAACGGTAATTATTATTAAGCCTGTTTTTTTCATCGGATATTAAACTATACAGAGAATCAGCTTGCCCGGCAAGCTGAAGACCGCTAAAATGAGTCATGCTTATACCTGATGGTACTTCCCGATTTGAGCTTATTATAAAAAGGTCTCGATTTATTGCAGAAGCAGTATCTGTTCGGAGCCCTGATGATGCAAGAATGCTTTTAAAAGAAAAACGTCTTGAACATCCTGACGCGAATCATGTGGTACATGCCTTTATTGTTGGTGAACAGCGTCAGTTTATGGGCTTAAGCGATGACGGTGAACCTTCTGGTACTTCAGGTAAACCTGTTCTTGAAGTTTTAAAAGGCCGTGGAATAACTAATATTATGCTCACCGTTGTCCGGTATTTTGGCGGAACTAAACTTGGTACAGGCGGGCTTGTAAAGGCTTATTCGGAGGCCGCAAAAGGCGTGCTGGAACACCTTTCTGTTAAAGAGCTTGTTAAATATAAACGATTTGAATGTCGGATAGAGTATTCCCTTTATGAGCCTCTTAAAAAAGTTATACTAGGATTTAATGGTAAAATCGATGATGAACGTTTTGAAACAGATGTTTTTATTCAGGGGATAATACCTTTGCGAAGTAGTGAGAGTTTTAAGCATCAAATTGTAGAAATCAGTATGGGGCAGGCTGCTTTAACTATTTCCGAAGATATGTTTCAAGCCTGAACCCATCAAACTCCTCTTTTGTCTCAAGGTTCCAGTTGCAATCTTTAATTTCAGGGAAAAATGTGTCTCCCTCAGGTTTGATTGGAACTCGTGAGATATAGAGTTTTTCTGCGCCGTCTATTGTCTGCTTGTATATGCTTGCTCCACCCGCAACAAAAATTTCATTGGCATCGTTTTCTGTCTTTTCTATTTCAGACGCAGTAGAAAGTGCGTCCTCTATTGATGCTTCTGCTCTCAAGCTTGTTTTAGGCTTTAATGATAGATCGGCATATTTTGTATTAAAATCAGCTGGGCTTTTGGTTATAACAATGGTATGTCTTCCCGGAAGAGGCTTGCCAATTGATTCGAATGTTTTACGACCCATTATTATAATATTGTCTGTTGTTCTGCGCTTAAATAGTTTAAGATCTTCAGAGACATGCCAGGGAATTTTATTGTCCTTTCCTATTACAAGGTTTTCTGCTGTGGCTACTATTATGCTATATTTTGTCATACTGCCACCGGGAATTTTATAACTGGCTGAGGGTTATAATTTTCTATTTTTATATCATCAAAAGTCATTTCGAGCATTGGTTTGTCAGCAATTATTAAGTCTGGTCGTTTTCCTGGTTTTCGTTCAAGCTGAGTTTTTAATCCTTCAATATGATCTACATAGATATGCGCGTCTATAAGCGTATGCGCAAATTCTCCAGCTTCAAAACCTGTTTCTTTAGCAAGGAGAAAGGTTAAAAGACTATAACACGCTATGTTAAAAGGTACTCCCAGAGCAATATCAGCAGAACGTTGTGTAAGATGGCAATTTAGTTTATTCCCGGTCACATTAAAGCAAAATGTATAGTGACAAGGAGGCAGTTTGCTCTCTGCTGCGTTTCCTGGGTGCCATGCGGACACTATCATTCTTCTAAGATTTGAAGTTTCTGGATTTATCTTTATTTCTTTCAATGTATCAATAATATATTGAATCTGATCAAATACAAGGCCTCCGGAGGCTTTGTCTCTGCTGATCCATTTAGTTCCCCAATTTTCTCCGGGGAGGCCTTTTTCCGGAACAGGATAACGCCGCCAGAATCTTCCATAGGCCGTTTCGAGCTGACCTTTATCATCTGCCCAGGCGTCCCATATTTTTGTATGTTTTCTGAGTTCTTTTATGTGTTCTTCACCTGATAGATACCAAAGTAATTCGTGAAGCATTGAATTGAAAAATATCTTTTTTGTTGTTAATAGAGGGTATCCTTCCTGCAGGTTAATCCTGTAAAAATAGGCAAAGCAGCTTAATGTGTCTGTGTCTGTTCTGTTTTTTTTCAGTTGTCCGTTCTTTAAGACATAATCAACAAGATCAAGATATTCTTTCATCATATTTCCTTTGTAATATTATTCAGTAGAGACAATATTAACATAAGTAAAAGATTGGAGAAAGTCTTTGTTATATTCGTTTTAGCATAGAAACTGTATTTAATAGTTCTACTGTATACAGTGGCGTTTCTTTGTGCACCGGATCGTTTCTGAATACCTTTATCTCATCAGGAGCTAAGGCGTAATATGGACTCGCTGGACTGTTTAAAAGAAAATCAAGCATTGATGCCAACAGTAGACAAGCTCTAAGAAGCTGTTCATTTGTCGGAGGAAGTTTGTCCGCAACAAGAACCTTTGTCAATCTGAAACTTGTAAGATTTTTTATTTCAAAATGAAAAGGTGCTGAATAATTTTCTATAATCGCCTCTTTGTTTTCACTATTATCAAATTCTTCCATGAGACTTTTTAAGGCGTTATAAAAAATTGCAGCTTGCTGATTAATTCTTGGCGCGCGAATTGATGTTGCATCAGCCTTATATATCATTTTAAACTTCATGTATGGAAAAATATATCTGCGTTTGAAGCCAC
>JAQQAK010000072.1 GCA_028527945.1 Spirochaetaceae bacterium | reverse complement strand
AAGAAAAAATATATTATAAAATTTCACTATAACTCCTTAAAAATGATAAACAGCAGAAAGACTAGCGTGTAGAAAATTACCAATAGAACTTTCATCTTGATAATCTCCCCATAAATATATTTCAGGCATAAACCAGTAATTAACATCTAAGCCAAATGCCCAATCATCATTAAAGTTCCAATAAACACCAAATCCAGGTTTTATTATTGGTATTACTCTAAAATAATCATCTATTATCGAAATTGCTGCACCGGTTCCTATGTATATAGGAAACTCAAATGGATATGCCATAAAATAATACGAAGTAACAAAAGTTATTGGTATCATATTAAGAGTTCTATTTGCGGTTGTCTCAAAAGAGAATGCTATTTCTGCGCCTAAAGATAGATTATCACGTATGAACGATCCCCATTTAATTCCACCTGCTACACCAATATTTAAAGTACCAAAATCTTCAATAACAGAGCCTGTTGGGGCTTGTGGCAAAATATTAAATAAAGGGAAAATACCTCCCAGCGTCATAGTAAGTAGTTGTTGACCTTGTGAATAAGCAGTGATTCCTTCATATTCATCAGTTACATTTTCATCATCTTTTGAAAAAAGTGGAAAACATATTAAAGTCGCGAGTAACAAAATTGTCAAAATCTTTTTAATCAAGAGCTTACCTCTAATATAAAATTTAAAAAATACTAACACCTTAGTATTCTTTTTTCAAGGATATGTTGAAATTATGCACTTTTACGTGATAAAAGTATAGCATCTTTCAGGGGGATAATAATGGATCTGAATCGAGTAAACAAAATTGATGATTTTGTAAAAGTTAAGAACATTCTTGTAAGTGTTGCTGACAAAACAAATATAGAAAGCTTCATAAAAAATCTTTTAAAGATTAATCCGGAAATAAATATTTTTTCAACCGGTGGTACTTATACAAAAATAAATTCATTTTTAGATGAAAAAGAAAAAAAGAACCTTAAAAAGGTTTCTGAATATACAGGACAACCTGAAATGCAGGGGGGGCTTGTAAAAACACTCGATTTTAAAATATATCTTGGACTTTTAAGTGAGACTTATAATGATTTTCATAAAGAAGATCTTAAAAGAACAAGTGCTGTAGAAATAGATATGGTTGTATGCAATCTTTATCCATTTGAAGAAACTATAAAAAAAGAAGGAATTAATATAGAAGACGCCCGTTCAAATATAGATATTGGTGGCCCCTGTATGTTAAGAGCTTCTGCAAAAAACTTTCTCAGAGTTGCGTCTGTATGTGATCCAAAAGATTATGATAAAATTATAAAAGAACTTGAAAATAATGATGGAGCAATTTCTTTTGATTACAGATTAAAGCTATCGAGAAAAACATTTAATCATACTGCAAATTATGATAAAGCAATATCAGAATATTTATTAACAGCTACTGCTGAAGGGGTTTATAATGCCGAATAAATTACAAGACATGTACAAAAGAATTGTAAAAGATCTTTTTCCTGAAAATATGGAATTATCTTTTTATAACAACAAAGATGATAGACAGACTTTATTTTATAAAAAAGTACAATGGAAAATTGGCGGCGAAGAAAAGGGCCTTCGTTATGGAGAAAATCCAAACCAGGAAGCGGCTCTTTATAAACTCACAAACGGAAATTTAACTCTTGGAGAGGTTTCAACCATTCAGCCTGGAAAATATCTTGCCTCAGATATTGAGCTGATTCAATCAGGTAAGCATCCTGGAAAGATTAATATTACAGACGTTGATAATGCTCTTAATATTTTGAGATATTTTAAAGATAGTCCTGTTACAGTTATTGTAAAACATAATAACCCTTGTGGAGTAGCCAAAGGAAAAACACTTGCTGAATCGTATCAAAAGGCATTAATGGCTGACAGAATAGCTGCATTTGGCGGCGCAATTGCGGTTAATAGACCATTAGACAAAGAAACAGCTGAATTGATTATTTCAAGCTATTCAGAGGTTGTTGCCGCGCCTTCATTTGAAGAAGGTGTAATTGAAATGTTATCAACAAAGAAAAATCTAAGAGTTATGAAAATTGATAATATAAACAACCTTCATGATTTTGTTGGAGACCAGGTAATAGATTTTAAATCATTGATTGATGGTGGATTAGTTGCTCAGTGGTCATATGTTCCCCAAATGACAATTGACAGCTTTATTAAAGCTGAGACAACTCATAAGGGTGAATCATTCTCTGTAAAAAGACAACCTACAAAAGAAGAACTTGATGATATGCTTTTTGGATGGCTTGTTGAAAGCGGAATAACATCCAACTCTGTTATTTTTGTAAAAGATGGCGCTACAGTAGGTATAGGTACTGGCGAACAAGACCGAGTAGGTGTCGCAGAAATTGCACGAGATAAAGCATATAGAAAATATGCTGATAAATTATGTTTTGAAAAATATAAAACTCCTTTGAATTTAATGGAAGATAAAACAATACTTGAAGAAATCGATAAACTAACTAAAGAGGCTAAGGGCGGAATTAAAGGTAGTATAATGGTTTCTGATGCCTTCTTCCCTTTCCGTGATGGAATAGATGTTGGACTAAAAGAAGGTGTAAGCGCTGTTCTTCAGCCAGGTGGCTCTATAAATGATTATCAAAGTATTATTGCTTGCAATGAATATGATGCTGCAATGATGTATACCGGACAAAGGAGCTTTAAACATTAAATGCTCAAAAAAAACAAGCTGTTTTTTATTTTAATTATAATAACTGCTTTTTTGTTATTATTTTCAGTAATAAACAGCTTTCGTCTTAATAAATTAATAAAGATCTCTAATTCAAATAATCAGTTAATAGATGATGAAAAAAATCAAAATCAGAAAAACAATGATTA
>JAQQAK010000071.1 GCA_028527945.1 Spirochaetaceae bacterium | reverse complement strand
TCCAATTCCAATATCAGTTATGCGATGTATTGAATCTTCAAGCATAACATTCATAGACTTATCAAAAACTGAATCAGCTACAGGAATAATCTCTCCAGAATATGCATCATTCGCAGTCAAGTTAGAAGAGAGATAAAGCCAAGCCTCTATAATTCCATCATTCTTGCGAGTTATTGAAGAAATACTGGTAATAGACAAATCTGTTACACTAAAGGTAAAATCGCCAGAATCAATATCCGCTGCCCCACTACCAAATACAGGCTCTGAAAAACGTACATATATTTTATTATCTCCAACAGATGCAAGAGCCAGTGATATAACTGGAAAATTTTTCTCTACACATAAAAGAGGTTCACCTGTTGACGGAATGAGATTGCCAGCAAGATCCGTTATAAGTCCAATTGTAGCATCATAGGTCACCTGAAGAGCCGCTACAGCATCCCAATTATGACCATAGTTATTTATAGTTAGAGTAAAATACGGATCATCAACCTTGCTAACAGATTGAGACGAATCTGTATCACTAAAAATACTATTCTCTGTAACCGTAATAAAACCAGAATTATGTTCACTGGTTAATGAGGATTCAGCAGCATCTCCAATCTTGATAGCTTTATAAGGTTCAGAACCCCAGGCAGAATAACTTTCAAAAGAGGAATCTCTAATTCCATGCATATTATCCGAATCAAGATGCATATCACCTGAGTCCGTAGAAATCCACCCACTCTGTGCGGTTTCATTATCTCTTATAAAAAACTCAAGAGCATTGATAAGCCTAGTTGCCGAATCTATTTTTGATACAATTTCGTAATTACCAGTATCCCCATCAGCGTCAACATAACTGGAGAATACAGGAGGATCGATATCCCATCCATCATAATATGTTCCTACACTAGCCATCGTTATCCCTGTACCATTAGTGCTTTCAGAAAGGATTCCAGGTGCAATATCACTGATATCTGATGTAATAACAGGATCACTAACAGCAGCATCTGTGAAAGATCTATAACTCTCACTTGAAGGTTCTATGCTGTTTCCGGAAGCATCTGTTATAAAACTATTTGAAGGTACTGTTGCAGATAATGAACTATCAGAAGGATCTGTCTGTATAGAATGAGAATCGAGAGTCTCTGACGGCTTTCCTAAATACCCGGGGAATGGGGCTGTATTAGAAGCTCTATAACCTGCAACATATATTGTAAGACCATAACTTCCTGAAGGATTTTCATCACTGGCACGATAAAGAGAACTTACAGGAGTTGTTCCGTCTTTTGAACCTGAAGAATATGTCCCAGAATAAGAGAAATATCCGGTTACACTTACTGTTGAACTATTTTCAACAATATAACCGCCCCACTCTCCACTATTGAATGTTTCTGTCGCTCGGATGTTCTCAGCACCAGATGCGAGACCTCCTATAGTAACAGGTTCTGAATAGCGAAGATGAAACATATTATGAGCATCGTAAATCTTTTCATCAGTCAAAGAATGATCAGCCCGCCCTGCGGCAACTGCAATAAGAGCAGGACGACAACTGTCAACAAATGTCTCACCTGTATCACTTGTGGCATCTCCATCACATTGATCAAAACCATTTTGACCATAATTCTGAACAAGATTATGCCCACCTGCGTCAAATAGAAGCCCCTTAAGCATTGTTATATCAGCGATTACACTTTGGTGATTTCCATCCCGGTCTGAACTTCCGTCATCTGAATTTCCATAACTTGTACCAGTAGCATCTGTATTCCAGGTAAGAGTCCCACGTGGAACAAATAAATAGAAGGTAGTCAGATCTCCCTTACCATCTGTAGAAACAAAATTATATGGTGGAGCATCAGGAGTAAGATCATCATCTACATATGTGGCTGTAAAAGCTGTTGCTCCAACATTAGTTTTGATATTAGCAACTACCGCAGATATCTCATTACCAGAATTCTCTATTGGCTCAGAAAATGTTACACGAAGAACATTATCAAAAACTGTTTCATATTGGTCTATATACGGCCTTGAAAAATCCCATCCTACCTGAGTCAGTGTATTTCCTGAAAAAGCGTATTCCTGATTATTCCCACCGTCTGTACAATTGTTATTCTGCCCGCCTGCGACACCATCAACTGCAATTGTGACAGGAACTGAGGCGGCAATATTCCCACCAGAAACAGTTCCACAATATGAAACTTCCATATTAAACGCGACTGCGTATGGAGTACCCCATGAATTTAATGCTACAGGAGACGCAGTTGAGCTATCCTGAACCGCAAGAGTCCAGTCGCCATCTGTACCATCAGCATCTCCTAACAAGTCTGCACCATTTACATAAAAATTTCCGTTAACAGTGATAGATACGCCAGTTAAATCAAAAGAAGAAGAATTTGTAAACGCTGCATTTGTACTTACCTGTGCAGCATAAGTAGCGTCTGTATAAAAAAGGCCATTGGCAGAATTATACACACCTCCATCAGGATAATACGGTAGAGAAGTTGATTGAGGATAAGCAAACAACATATTGTCAGAGCCTGGTGTTGTCACCTTGTCAGCGTCATCGGGTTCATAACTTGCGCCCCAAATTACAAAATCTCCAGCAGTGTTAAGTTCAACAGAATTAGTACTAAAATCAACCGCTCCTCGATAAAAATAAAAATCATTTACAGATAAATCTCGAAGCACAGTTACCGTGAGACCATCCGCATCTATAAAAAGGTCTGTATTAGCAAAATCTATTGTGTCTGGAGTAGAATTGCCTAATGTTGAACAAGATTTTATAACCGCATAAGATAAGGCTGTTGTTCCGCCTACAACACCCTTGAAATCTAGAGCACCACTTCCAGAAGCTAATTCTAGCCCATACGTACCATCTACAGTAGAATTAAAAGTAATATTACCATTAGAAGTCTCCAATGCAAGATTTCCAGTTAGTGTAACAGCAGACACAAATGATACCTCGTCTGCTGTTGTCGTTATACCACCAGCAATATTTACTGTTCCAGTACCACTTTGAGAAAAAGCACCATCAAGAGTAAGATCTGCCGCTGAATCACCAATCGACAGAAGTCCACTGTTTGTTATTGTTACAGTTCCTGATGAAGTTGTTGTTATACCACCATTGATAGCAAAAGCTGTTCCGGTGAGACTCACTCCATCAGAAATATCTGTAGTTAATAAACCTGAAAAAGTTGTTATACCTTGTCCAGATGATTGAATAATTGAATTAGCTGTAATAGCCGCATCAGCCGTAACATTGTTAGCATTTGTTATTTTAAACTCAGCAAGCTCAACTGTACCAATATCCCCGTCAAAATTAATATCACCAGTAGAACCTGCGTCTATATCAAGATTTCTTGTAGTAGAAGCATCACTGCCAATTGTCGAATTAAAAGTTACAGCCCCGCCTCCAGAAGAATCAGTATCTATTAAAACATCACCGGTTAAAATTACAGGAGACGCAAAGGAAACAGAATCATCTGTTGTAGTAATCTCTCCAGCAATTTTAACAGTTGCACTATTTGCTGTACTAGTTTGAGAAAAAGCCCCGTTCAAATTAAAATCTGTAGTCGCAGTATCAGATAAATCAGTTGTATCAGGAATAATTAATATTCCATCAAGATCTATAGAAACTGCACTTGCTGTTACAGCTTTATCAAATGTCACATTTGCAGCGCTAGATATTTTAATATCTTTTACTGCTACAGAACCTCCAACGGTGTCTGCAAAGTCAATATTACCAGAACCAGAAGCAAGAACAAGAGAGTCTGAATAACCACTTCCTTCTCCATTAATGGTACTATTAAATACAATATCACCTAAACCTGATCCAGTGCTTATTGTCCATGAATCATCACCTGTTATAACAACAGGCTTTGAAAACGGAATATCATCAGAAGCATCATCTCCCGCAGTAGTAATATTAGCGCCAATATAAATAGTATCATCAGGACTTAAAGTGATAGGCCCAGATCCTCCATCAATTGCAGCGTTTATATCAATATCATTACCTGATCCGCCAGCGGTAAGAGTAACAGAACCAGAGCCTGTTCCGGTTATACCATTTGTATCTACAGAAATAGTTCCGCTTGTAGTAGTAATCTGTATATTACCAGCTGTATTTTGATTAGCTCTTGTTATGCTCAAATTATTTGCTTCCAGGATGTCGATATTACCGTTTGTTGTATTAATGATATCAAGTGATATCACAGCTGTTTCAAGAGCAGCAGAAGCCCCAACGCCATTAACAGCAGAAAGAGTTAAAGAAGATGTAGTAAAATCTGTATCTGTGTTTGCAGTAGCATCATTTATAGCTCCAGTTGAAATTATGGTGACTGATGTATTAGCAGTTATTGAGCCAATTGTAGTATCAGCAGCTTCATAAACAGTTATCTTATCACCGCTTAAGGAAAGAGCCCCAAAACTACTTGTGTATGTAGTATCTCCATTATCATCAAGAGTAATGTCCGAATTACCACTGTTAGCTGTCATGTTTACGGTGCCAGCTACGGTCAACGTGCCACTGTCTGTTATTGTTCCTGCTGCGGTTACAGAAAGATTACCACTCACATTTGACGAAGCAAATTCAATTGCATTAGAGTCTATTACTGTAAAATCTTTTACGTTATCAATCTCAACAGTACTAAAATCATTCCCCGTATCAGAAAGACTGAGATCGTTTCCTGCCCCGACATTAATTGTGGTATTGCCTGTAACATCAAAAGCTATTCCGTTAGATTCAACAGAAATAGATGCTCCACTACCAAACAGTGCCGCACCAGTAATATTAAAACGGCTTAAAGTATCTGTAGAACCAGTTTCTGACATGGTTCCATTTGAAAAACTAAAATCATTTATTACATATACTGTTTTACTAGTAAGTGTCCATGTATCACTCAAACCATCTGTACTATTAAAGGTTAAGTAATCATAATAAGAAAATGGAGACAAACTAAAAGTATCTGCCGTAGAATCATCGTCTCCATAATATTCAACTATACCAGGAACAGGAGTTGTACTTGAATCACCAACTCCTGCCGGAAGAGTAACAGTCTCACCACCCTGCAGCTTCAGGGTGCCATCATAATCATTTTTATATGTAGAACTGATTGTTAAAGCATTTCCAGCCATGCTAAGGGTTGATGTAGAATCATTTAGAGTTAACGTACCTACTGTTACAGAAGCATCCGCGACAGGCATGTTAGGGACAGTTGTCGCATTATACGCTGGTATAATTGCAGAATCATAAGATGTAAAAGGAATATTATTATCAGACCAGTTTTCAGGATCATACCAGTCTGTTCCATTTGAGCCATCCCAGGTTGCTGTTACAGCGCCAAAATCCCACATTGCATCATCTGCTCCAAAAAGAGAAATATTACTATCATATCTATCGTTGTTTCCACCATTTGTACAGTTATTCGAAGTCAGATCTACCTGTAATGAGCCAACAAGATCACTGTCACTTATATCTACATAATCTACAGAAACATCCGTTGTAGCAATATTACTTACATCAATAAGCCATGTAGCTCCAGAAGAGCTCGAGTTTAGGGTTAGAAGATTTCCGCTTGCACCCTCAAGGGTAAGTGTCCCACCAGAGGCTATGGTCTGGGTTGTTCCAGCTGTAAAGCTAAGAGTTTTTGCGGCAGAAACAGTACAGCTAAGATTATAAAAGGTATTACTTCCACTTATTGTTGCGGCGGTTGCTGAATCAAAAGCTACAGTTCCGGAATTATGAGTAAAAGATGTGGCAACATTAAAATCTCCGCCAATTGTTGTTGTCCCACTGCTTGCTGTTACTGTGCTAACCGTCAAGCTGCCATCTATATCAATAGCAGCACTACCACAGGTCAGCGTCCCAGCCCCAGAGGCATCTCCGCCAATCCCCCCTCCTAATGCTCCAAGATTGATCGTCCCGGTATTTTCCACAACCAGATTCCCAGCCAGATCCAGCGCTGTTGTATCAAGGGTAACAGAAGCCGCGGAAGCTATTGTCAGGTTTCCTATCTGCACAGCGGTATTTATGGTTTTAGTTCCGGTCATTGTGAGTGTGTTATTTGCAGGGGAACCAAAGGTCCCCGATACAATAACATCACCGCTGGCAGAAATGGTGTTTGCCGCAGTATTTGAAAAGGCTCCGGATGAGGTAAAATCTCCACAGGTAATTGAACCAGAACTGGATAGCGTTCCACTATTTGATATGGCTCCGGTTACAGTCAGACTATGTGCTCCAGTTACCAGTTCCCCAAGAGTAATGGTTAAATCATTGGCCACAGACAAACCGGCATCAAGCTGCCATGTATCAGGAGTTGTTCCTGTATCGTTAAAAATAAGATAAGAATAGCTATCACCGCCTGAAAGCGAAGAGTAAGTAACACCAGCCCCGGTACCATAATATTCGACCGTTCCAGAAATAGGGCTTGATGGTAATGTTATGGTTGACTCATTACCTTGAAGACGCAGTGTTCCATTATTTACAAGCGATGCGTTTACTACAAGCTCATACCCAGCCATAGATAGACTTGCGCTATTGTCTATTGTCAGCATTCCAGTTGTCAAGGCTCCAAGGGCAGTAACATCCCCAGAGATCGTTAAACGAGTATATGTTCCATAATTTGCGTTACCAACAGTATATTCCCAATTCCCTAGTTTAGTAGGGGTTGTAAATGAGTGAGTCCCAGTTGTACTACTTATAACTGTCCCATCATTATCTATGGCTCCAGAGGCGGTTAAAGCAGCACCAAGGGTTAGTTCAGAGCCACTTTCTATTGTTATATCTGAAACAGACAAGGCTGCGGATGTTGTTACCTCAGAACTAGATGATAATGTTAAATCATCAAAAGTTACCGCCCCCTCAATGGTCAAGCTTGCGCCATCAGAAAGCTTGACGTTTCCAATAGAACCTCCAGAATAACCAGAAGCAATAATAGGATAATTTGAACATGAACCAGGAATTAAAACGTTCTCGTCAACATAACCAGAACTGCCCGGATAATGGCCTAAAGACCAGTTTCCGGAATCACTCCAGCTTGTATCATTAGTACCTGTCCATGTATTTGCTCCTTTATAGTATTCAATAGTGCCTATGGGAGTAATGCTGTCAGGCCTGTATATTGTAAGAAGAACTCCGTCGCCTGTATCAATAGTTGAAGGAAAATCAAATGTAAAGGTATCTGAAAACATATTGGGACTAGTTCCTACAGTTACAGCATTGGTAAATTTTGACTTAGCATGGGGTACAGAACCTTCTGAAAAAGTATATGATTCTGAATTAGTAGAAATTGAGTCAGTAACCTCTGCCTTATAATAGTAATAATATGGAGTTGAAGTAAAGCCAGTCAGAGTTCCAGTATATTTCATACTAACAGTTAAAGTAATACCTTCGCTTGCAGTATCTGAAACGCCAAAATCAAAACAGTCCACAGAAGATGTAACATCTACACCTGTAACACTTATTGCGGCAGCTCCATATTTGAAAGAATTTTCAGGAACAGTCATTGTACAACTTTCACTACCCGCAGAATCTCCAGTATTTAATATGGTAGTATTTGAAGAACTGTCAGCAAACAATGCGCTATTAACTTCAACATCAACGTAATTGGTAAGAGTAACTTCATTATCCGCATTTTGATTTGTATCTAAAGTGTCTGTTATAAGTTTTCCAGGTCCAGTAAAAGTAAGATCTACTCCATTAGCAGCATCACTTACTCCCCACTCAATTTTGGATGCAGTAATATTGTATCCACTTAAATTAACCGATACAGCATCTGAAGTATCAAATGTTAAAGTATCAACTGTTATATCACTTGTAATAGTAACAGATGCGCTACTATCAAACAACGCAGTATCACTACTACCAGGGTAACCACTATCAAGATCCCAGTTTAAGGGGTTCGTCCAGGAAGAGCCATCTCCACCACCATCCCAGGTATAGTCAAGCGCAAAAGCCATCACCGGAAGAAAAGACAGCAACGCTATAAAGAGAAACTTTTTATATGTATTTAACTTAGCCATAACAGGCATATCATTCAAACTATATCACTTTTTAAAGTTTTGGGACAATGGCGAGTAGATTGATCAGCAGTTTTATATCTGATAAAAAATATTTTATATATTTAAGCTATAAGAGACTACCGATAAAATCTCACATCCAACAAAACTTATATTATTACCAGCTTATAGCTTCATATGGAGCCACCGTTAAATTTTCGGCAAACCAGGAGGCTCCTTTTAGTTGTTTTTCAGAAAAGCTGGAAGTTATTCCAAGGCAACGAGAACCAGCAGCAAGAGCCGCAGCAACACCATTAACAGCATCTTCGACAACAAGACAATGTTCAGGTTTTACCCCAAGCATTTTTGCAGCCTTAAGATATATATCAGGAGCTGGCTTTTTATGTTCTATATCAAGCCCATTTACAACGGCATCAAAAGTTTGTAGAGGCAGTCCTATTTCTTCAAGATTAATTACCATCTTTGTATAGTCAGCACTTGTAGCAAGAGCAGTTTTTAGCCCTTTGTTTTTACATTTTTCTATAAAGTCAGCCGCGCCATCAAGAGCATCAAGCTGACCTTTTACTATATCACCATAAATCTTGTATGTGCGAGCCTTTGCTTTATCTATATCTATTTTGAAGTTATATTTTTCCGCGACACCGCCAATATAACGGTCTTCTCCGGCGCCTATAAACGGAATAAAATCAGATTCTTTTACATCTATTTCATTCTCTGCAAAATAGGCCATTGCGGCCTTACATATAAACTCTTCGGAATCTACAAGAACCCCATCCATGTCAAAAAGTACAGCTTCTATCATAAATAAATTATATAAGACATATTCAGCAAATTCCAGAGTTAATCAAACAGAATAAAACGCGTCTACTCCAGGATATCCCATTTTTTTTATTGCTATTTTTTCAGGCAGAGTAAAATATTCAGCAACACCAGATGTCGCGATTTCACCCTTTTCATTCTTTATTCCAACCTCTATAACAGCAATATTACGGTTTACTTCTTTAAGCTTTCCACGTAATTCTATTTTACCACGGCCTGAATAAACCGGAGACGCATAATTGACTTCCAATTTTGTTGTATATCCGGCTGTTTTAAGCTTTACAAAAACAACCCAGGAAGCAAGTTCATCTATTAAACTGGCTCTAATTCCACCATGGAGTATGTAGTTATATCCCTGAAAATAGCTTGGAGCATCCCAAAAAGAAACGACCTCATCTCCATCTTCATGAAATTCCATTCTGAGGCCATGCTCATTGTCCGGCGCACAGCCGAAGCAGTTGTAATCTTCTATTCCGATAAATGGATTATTAAGTTTTGTCATGAACACATATTATCGGCTGCAGGCTGAAAGGTCAAGCTTATAGAAAAAGCATAAAACACCATATTATTGATGATTCTAAGTTATTTTTTTAGAATATTTCCTTTCTCACTACGCAATATTGGGGAGCTGAAAAAAGGAAGTCTACCTTGATAGAGCCTCAGTACGGCATCAGATACCAAAGTAACTCATTAGAAGGGTGGACAACCTTAGCCTAAATGAGGAGTGTAAGACAGCGTTACTCCGGACTGCCCTTGCATAGCGGCCTCTTTAGTGGGATAGTCCCGGGGAGGGGCCACTTTTAGGGTTGGTTCTTTGGGAGATTTGAAACTTAGATAATATCAATATCTTCTTTTATTTTATCTAATGAAAAGGGTTCAAACCAAAAATTCCCAAGATTCAATGTATAAATTAAATATTTATTATCTTTTTTCCTTTGTACTTCAACATAATATTTCATATTCTTATGAAATCCAACAAATGTATTAATAAACAAGAATTTAATTTTATTTATTTTTAAATTTTTCTTATTCGCCCATTCATTAATAAGTCTATGGGCTTTTATGCCTCGATTTATAATCCATAATATAATTATTCCAATTAAGATAACATCAACTAAAATATGTACAATCATTTACCTAATCTCTTAATAATATCAGTCATTGTTTCTTTAACATCTTGTGCGATATCACTTAACGAAGCATGTCCACTATCTTCATCAAAAAATTGTAGATTAGCACCTGTTGTAGAAACTCCTACAAATAATTCTCCACCTATTATATCTTTATTATCTTCAGAAGTTATTAGAGAGACAACCTAATGCTTCAATCCCAACTTGACTATCTCCAGCTTTACCATCTAATAATTTTGGGGCTTCTTCTCCAAGTCCGATTTCTACCCCTGCAGCAGCATTCGGTATTAATGCATGCCCCACGCCTTTTGCCCAATATACTCCACTTTCTTCAGCTCCTGTCAATCCAATATTACCTTTAGGATTAACATGGAAGATTATATAATAAAATACTATTGAGTTTTAGATAGACTTTTGGTGAAATCATGCAAATAGTATATGCCAGCTAAACATGTATCTTCATATTTTGTACCAGGATACACATCTTTTATTACATACTTGATTGTTCCTGTGATCTCTATAGGCAATTCTAAAACTTGTGGATCTGGTTTATCTTCGATCTTAAAAGTCCAACTATTTGAACCAGATATAACCTCTATTTCTTTTATTCTAGAGTTTTTGTAATAAAGATCAGGCCTATTGGGATCAATATAACCATTAAAAAATACTATTTCATTAGTATCAAAATAGATTTTTTCCTGTAGCCATTCTCCAATACCATAACCGGGAACTCCTTCAACCCATGGCGAGGTTAACTGATAGTAATATTGACCTCTTCTTATATATGATATATCAACTCCATTTATATTTTCTACAAGAAAACTACTAAATATATTCTGAACCATTTCAGAATCTCCTCTTATTCCTACTTTATTTCGTTGTCCAGGTTTATCTAAGACCACATATTGAGAATCTACATTTAAGCCAAAGAAGGCATCATTGTTTTCACAATCAATAAGAATGCTAATTATATCCTTGTAATAGAGAACCAGATATTTTTTGTTTTCAAGCTTTACATAATTAAAATTGTCAATAATTTCTATACTGTAATCATCTTTAATTATTTTGTTTATGCTATTGCCCTTCTCAAACTCTCCATAATCCAATTCAGGTATTTCAATAAAAAATTCATTATCTGAAAATTTAAATTTGCATCCGGCAAAAGGAAAATCCACCCAATAAGCTTTAAAAGCATATTCTTTGTTTTCAAATGGATACATGCTTTCTGCGTACAACAAAAATGAACATAAACTAATAATTAATAACATTATATTTTTTTTCATAATTACC
>JAQQAK010000070.1 GCA_028527945.1 Spirochaetaceae bacterium | reverse complement strand
TATGCATGAAATTCATGCGTATAATCACCTTATTTTTTCTTAATTATGATAACAGTATTTCTTTTTGAATAAAAGCATTTTTTAAGACTATATTGAAACGCATAAATTGATTATTTTTTGAAATAGAGTATTTTGTGATTAATAAATGTTTATATCCAATTTTAGTAGAAATCCCATAGATCCATGATATAAGTTGTCTTCCAAGATATTACTTTAATCCTCTTTAAGAGAATCGTTATCCCATGTCTTGGTTTGACCTACAGAATCTACTTATAATAACTTGTCAAAAGCTTGCAGGCGAGATTGTTGCTTATGTAAACTTGCATAAGTTTTACTCAAGCATAATTATAGCAAATAAAGGCTTTTGCAAAAGTCTTGTAATTTTATAAGAGGTTTATGATTTCTTTTTACTAATGAAAATTGCTGTTATGGCTTTTAAGCTTTTGACGCAAAACCTGTAAATATAAAATCTTGAAATTTCTTAAATAACTTTAAACCTTGTTCTTGTTTCCCCTTTGTTATTATGATATTATGCTCTATCATTTTGGGAAAACGTTTACCCAAAGGCCCATTTTATCGGATTTAATTTTATGACCATGAAAGAAATAGCTGAGATTGCAGGAGTGTCTGTTGCTACTGTTTCAAAATTGCTGAATAATAAACCTAATCGCATAAGCGCAGAAACACGTGAACGTGTTTTAAAAGTAGTGCAGGAGTATCATTATACTCCCAACTCTATAGCAAAAGGTCTTAAAATTAAAAGAACAAACACTCTCGGTTTTGTTCTGCCCGATATTAGAAACCCTTACTTTTCCGAGATAGGAAAGGGTATACAGGATGAACTTGCAAAACATAATTATGGCGTACTTTTCTGTAATACAGATAATGATATGAAAAAAGAGGAGTCTGCCTTGTATATGCTTGATACTAAGATGGTTGATGGTGTTATTATGACTCAGTCGCGTTCTGCTGAATATCTAAAAAACTCGAATTTGGGTCATATCCCTATGGTTTTTGTAGATCGTGTTCCATCTATGTTTGAAGGAATCGGAACTGTACATATCAATGAAAAAAAAGAGTTCTATAAATCAACCTCATACCTTCTTGAACATGATTGCAAACGTATTGCCTATATAAGCGCAAAACCTCTTCTTTCTAATGAGCGTTTGGCTGGCTATGAGGAGGCTCTTGCCAAATATCAAATTCCATTTGATTCAGACTTGATTTACCTTGGTGAATATGATGTTGAGACAGGAAATAAAGGTATTGAAAATATTTTTTCAGATTGTGCCAATGTTGACGGGGTTGTTTGCGGAAATGACCTCATTGCAATTGGTGTTTTAAACTGGTTTAACGAAAATAATATTAAAGTCCCTTCTGAAGTTAAAGTTATTGGGTTTGATGATATTTATATTTCCAGTTATCTAAATCCAAAGCTGACAACAATTGCTCAGCCTGCTTATCAGATGGGGGCTCAGGCTGTAAAAATGCTTTTGAATCATATAAATAATGAAGCTCCGCTTGAGAAAGTGGAATTGGAATGTACTCTTGTTATCAGAGACACTGTATAAAAAGTAAGGAGGGTCTTTATGAAGGCATGGCAATATATTTCAAAATTGACAGAAGAAGCAATTCCGGTTGTTTTAAGCGAGGAAGAACAAACCTGGGATGCCGCAGATGAAATTGAACGACAAACTGATGCTCTACTCAAGCTTCAATGGTCCAGCAATGTTCCGGGTTCCGGTGCGCCAGAAAGCGTTATTATTGCTGCTGTTCAGTCTATGGAAAGCATGGGCTATGATGTTTCTTCCGTAGAAGAAATACTGCCGGAAGGTCTTGCTGCTTTAAAAAACAATGATACACAAAAATTACAGGCAATTACAGCAAGGGTGTTCAAAATGCTTTATGACTGTCCAATTGATAAATCTTCTGATTACTGGAATTACAAGGTTTATGAAAGTTTTGACGAATATGCTGAAGGTCTTTCTTTTCCAAAAACAGCAGAAAAGCTTTCTCCAGAGGTATTTCAAGATTTAACCCGTGCAGGATGGATTGGACGTTTATGCGGCGGTGCTTTGGGCACGGGTATAGAAGGTTATACTACAAATCAGCTAACAAAAAAATTCGGTGAAATACGTGATTATGTAAGAAAGCCAAATACATATAATGATGACATCACATATGAAATAGCTTTTTTAAAGGCTTGTCAGTTAGTTGATAAAATACCTTCAAGCAGTGATATAGCAGAGCAGTGGGTTGCTCTTGTTCCAAGTGGGTGGTCTGCAGAGCAGGTTGCTCTTGATAATATAAAAAGAGGAATATTTCCTCCTGAAAGCGGAAAGTTCAGAAATGCTTACCGTGAATGGATAGGAGCTCAAATGCGCGGAGCTATCTGCGGTCAGGTCGCTCCAGGAGATGCCTATACGGCCGCAAAGCTAGCTTGGGCTGATGCTGAAATTTCTCATCATGGCAATGGAATTCTTGGTGAGGTATTTAATGCTGTTCTTGTAAGTCTTTCTTACGGAGCAACAGATATGAAGTCTGTTTTAAAACAGAGTATAGAGCTTATTCCTGAAGATTCTGAGTACAGCAGTGTAATACGTTTTGCATGGGAGCAGTGTGAAAGCGGAAAATCTTTTTCTGAGGCCTGGGCTGCTTGTGAAGAGAAATATAACAAGTATAACTGGATTCATGCGTATCCAAATGCTGCGGCAGAGGTTGTTTCGTTATATTTTGGCGAAGGTGATTTTGATGAGACAATGTATTACATTTCTACCTGCGGACAGGATGTCGATTGTAATGCGGCTCAAATTGCTGTAGCAATAGGAGCTATGAATGGTACTTCATGTATTGCTGATAAATGGTCTAAGCCTATTGGCGATATTGTTCAGACTTATATGCGAGGTATGAAGGAAATAAAACTTGATACTCTTGTTGAATGGACTGTTCAGGTTTCTAATATGATTGAGGCAGATTGTAAGTAATATTTTAAAAACTCAGAGACTTACAGTCTTTGTATGAGACTTTTAACAATGGATTTTTCTGGAGCTTCTACAGATTTTGTTAGAACTTCAGATATCAAATACTATAATAGTAATAAATGTTTTAGGTTTTAAGCCCAAAACATTAGGATTTCTTATTAGGAGGAAATTATGAAAAAAGCACTAGTAATTTTAGCTTCATTACTGCTTATTTCTACTGCTGTTTTTGCTAATGGACAGCAGGAAGCTTCAAGCAGCGATGATGGAACAATGAGTGTAGCGCTTCTCATTAATGGTAATCTTGGAGACAAGTCTTTCCATGATTCAGCAAACCACGGTATGCAGATGATTAAGGACGAACTTGGTTGTGAAACCAAGGTTGTTGAAGTTGGTTATGACAGCTCTAAATGGGAACCAGCATTGCTTGATCTTTGTGATGAAGGTCATGACATCATTATTTGTGGAACATGGCAGATGCAGAGCATTGTTGCTGAAATTGCACCTGAATACCCAGAACAGAAATTCATTGTTTATGATACATCAATGGATTACTCTGATGGTGGTTACAGCAATGTTTATTCAATTGAATACCTTCAGAATGACGGTTCTTTTCTTGCCGGTGTTCTTGCTGCAGGAATGTCAAAAAGCGGAGTTATTGGTTTTGTAGGCGGAATGGATAATACTGTTATTCTTGACTTCCTTGTTGGTTATATCAATGGCGCAAAAACTGTTAATTCTGATATAAAGGTTGTTCCTTCTTTTGTTGGAAACTTTAGTGACTCTGCAAAGGCAAAAGAGCTTACTTTTGCTCAGTACCAGATGGGCGCTGATGTTGTATTCAGCTGTGCTTCAAATGCCGGTGAAGGTACAATGCAGGCTTCTGCTGAAAAAGGCCAGATGGCTATTGGTGTAGATAGTGATCAGGCAATGCTCTATAAGGAATCTAATCCTGAGCTTGCAAACCTTATTATCTCTTCTGTATTAAAAAGAGTTGATCAGTCAATCTTTCTTGCAGTACAGCAGGCTATTGATGGAAGTCTTCCTTGGGGAACCAGAGTTGGTCTTGGTATAAATGAATCATGTGTTGGCCTTGCTGATAATGAGTTCTATCAGGCAAATGTTCCTGCAGAGGTTCGTGATGAAGTTGCTAACTATGAAAGCAAAATCAAAAACGGCGAAATTACT
>JAQQAK010000069.1 GCA_028527945.1 Spirochaetaceae bacterium | reverse complement strand
TAGTCCTTTTTTTATTCAGTTTTTAGTGCAAAAATAATTTTTAGAGAGAAAAAATATTCTGTTACAGGATTATAAAAAAATATTGAGATAAAAAAAGCTTTGGTCACATGACAGAAACCAAAGCTTTAAAATTATGCGTTAAAAAAAGATTAGGACAAAAGTTCCAGACCTCTTTTTATAGCTGTCTGATTTAAGGGAAGAAGTTTTCTTTTATCCTCACCAAATACTTTCAAAAAAGCATCTAAAAGGTCTTCCTGCGAAAGATAATTTTTATGACCAATATAAGCTCCTAGCATAACCATGTTGGCAGCTTTAAGGTTTCCACATTCGGCTGCAACATTATTTACCGGGTAATAAAAAGTCTTAACATCATCGCGCTTAACTTTTATGTCAATTAAAGATGAGTTTACAAGGATCATCCCGCCAGGTTTTACCCAGTCTTCAAATTTATCAAGTGAAGGTCTGTTCATTGCAACAAGAGTATCAGCTTCAGCTACAACAGGACTTCCCACAAGAGAATCTGATGCAATTACATTACAATTTGCTGTTCCGCCCCTCATCTCTGGTCCGTAAGAGGGGAGCCAGCTTACATTAAGTTCTTTCATCATTGATGCATAGGCGACCATCATTCCCATAGAAAGAACACCCTGTCCGCCAAAACCTGCAAATATAATTTCTTCTGTAAAAGCCATATTAATTTTCCTCCGGTGTTTTAAAATTTCCAAGGGGATAATAAGGAATCATTTTTTCTTCAAGCCAGTTAAGAGCATCTTGTGGTGGCATTGACCAGTTTGTCGGACAGCTTGATAGAATCTCTACAAGGCTAAATCCTTGTTTGTTCGTTTGAGTCTGAAAGGCTTTTTTTATTGCTTTTTTTGCTTTAATAACATTGGCAGGCTTATTAACCGCAACTCTTTCAATAAAAGCAGTTCCATCAAGTGTCGAAAGCATTTCCGCGACACGAATAGGATAACCGTTTGTGCTTGCTATTCTTCCTTCCGGAGATGTTGTTGCTTTTTGCCCTACAAGCGTTGTAGGAGCCATTTGACCGCCGGTCATACCATAAATAGCATTATTTACATAAATGATTGTAATATTCTCACCACGGGCTGCGGCGTGCACTGTTTCAGCTGTTCCAATTGCGGCAAGATCCCCGTCTCCCTGATATGTAAAGACAGTTCTGTCTTTAAGTACTCTTTTAGCTCCTGTCGCAACAGCCGGAGCTCTCCCGTGTGAGGCCTGCATTGCGTCGCAGTCAAAGTATTTGTAAGTAAAGACTGAACAACCAACAGAAGCAACACAAACTGCGTCTTCCATAAGGCCAAGTTCAACAAGTGATTCTGCTACTAACCTGTGAATGATACCGTGTGTACAACCAGGACAGTAGTGAAACGGAATGTCTGTTAACCCTTTTGTTTTTTCAAAAACTGTTTTCATTTGTTGCCTCCCAGAATTTCTTTTACTTTATTCACTATCTCTTCAGGTTTGGGGACAACACCTCCTGATCTTCCAAAAAATTCAACTGGAAGTCTTCCTTCATTTGCAATTTTGACATCATCAATCATCTGACCTGCGCTCATTTCAACACATAGAAGTGCTTTTGTTTTAGAACCGATTTTTTCAAAAGCTTCAACAGGAAAAGGCCAAAGTGTTATAGGACGAATTAGTCCCATTTTTATACCGTCATTTTCAAGCTTTTTTATTGCGTTTCGAACAATTCTTGAAGAGGTTCCATAAGCTACTGAAATAACATCAGCATCTTCACAATTAAACATTTCGTACATACATTCATCTTGTTTAATTATTTCATATTTTGAAAATAATCCCTGAATATGTTCTTCAAGTTCTTCTGGAATGATGTAAAGAGAATTTATTAATTTATTATCACCCTTTGTTGGTTTATCTTTTACAGCCCAGTCTTTTGCAGGAATTTCTTTCTTTTCAGGTATCTTAAGCTCTACTGGCTCCATCATTTGGCCTATCATGCCGTCTCCAAGAACCATTACAGGAGTCCTGTAAAGATCTGCTGTATCAAAGGCTTTTATAATGAGATCTACAAGCTCCTGAACACTTGCTGGTGCATATACTGGAGTAAAATAATCTCCATTTCCGCCGCCACGTGTTGCCATGAAGTAATCACCTTGAGCTGGCTGTATACCGCCAAGCCCTGGGCTTGAACGCATCATGTTAACAATTACACAAGGAAGTTCAGCTCCTGCCAGATAGGATATACCTTCCTGCTTGAGAGCTATTCCAGGGCTTGATGATGAAGTCATTACTCTTGCACCAGCTCCTGAAGCACCGTAAACCATATTTATTGCGCCAATCTCACTTTCAGCCTGAAGGTATGTTCCTCCACATTTTGGGAGTTCTCTTGCCATATACTCAGGAAGTTCATTCTGTGGGGTTATAGGGTAGCCGAAGAAGTATTTACAACCTGCAAGTATTGCGGCTGCTCCCGCAGCCTCATTGCCTTTCATTAATTTTTTTTCCATAAATTATTCCTTATTAAAGTCTTGCCACGCTAATTATCATATCCGGACACATAAGAGCACAGTTTCCACATCCAATACAGTCTTCCATATTTTTGATAACTGCAGGGTTATAACCTTTTAGATTGATCTTGTCTGTATCCAGGGTAATTATCTTTTTGGGGCAGGCCTCTACGCAAAGACCACAGCCTTTGCAGCTTTCTTCTCTAAAAATAACTTTTGCTTTTGCCATTATTCCCTCCGTCTTTTTATCGGCCACTGACCGATAAAAAGATTGTAACAACTTATATTAATAAATGCAAATGATTTTAAGCTTTTAGTTAAAAGTTTTTACAAATAGACATGTAAATCATTAGAAAAAGGGGAGACAGGAAATCTGTTTCAATTGCTTCTATAAAATAAAAATAATATAATAAGCTTCATGGACAACGAAAGAGTTACAGAAATTAAAAATAATATTGACAATATTAATAATAAATTGAATGACGCTGCTATAAAGTGTGGAAGATCTTTTAAAGAAATAAAATTAATGGCTGTGTCAAAAACAAAACCTGTAGAAGATATAAAAGCTGCTTATGATGCCGGACAAAGACTTTTTGGTGAAAATAGAATAGTTGAGGCTTCTGAAAAGTTTAAACAATTACCAGATGATGCTAATATGCATATGATTGGTAATTTGCAAAGTAATAAGGCAAAACTTGCCGCAGAAAGTGCTTCCTGTGTTCAATCAATTCATAAATTAAAGACAGCTAAAGAAATAAACAAAAGAGCAAAATCTCTTGGGAAAAAGATAGACTTTTTGATTGAAATAAATACTTCAGGGGAAGAAAGCAAAGAAGGTTACAGTAGTTTTGATGATTTGATGAGAGAACTTGAAGATTATTTTGAACTTGATTCAGTTAATTTCAGAGGATTAATGACTGTCGGTCCATTAACAGATGATACAAAGGCTATACATAAATCTTTTGCAGATTTATATAATTATTATCAGAAATTGAAAACAGAATATAAAGATAATGAAATTGATATACTTTCAATGGGAATGTCTTCAGATTATGAAATAGCCATAGAAGAAGGAAGTACAATGATTAGAGTAGGAACTGCGATTTTTGGGAGCAGGAACTATTGAAAAAAATATTTTGGCTTTTAATTTGTATGCTGATTCTTTTTTCAGGATGTCAGACAACACAAAGTAAAGCTTATGATTTTGATGATTCGGATGATCCTGTTGAATATGAAGAAGATGAATTTCCTGAATGGTTAAAAACTATTCGTAGAACTGAAATAGTATTTGCAGGCTCTATTCCTATAACCCTAATGGTATCAAGTCTGGCATTTACTCTTTATGACAATATTTCAGGAAATGAAAT
>JAQQAK010000068.1 GCA_028527945.1 Spirochaetaceae bacterium | reverse complement strand
TCCTTCAGCAAGATCATCACCGATGACAAGACCGGGTTTTGTTTTAAGTTTATATTTGTCTCTGATATATTTAACAGTATCTATGGTATAAGAAACACCAAGCCGTTCTAATTCACACTCTTCTACAATTATATCTGTTTTCTCAGTTGCCAATTTTAACATTTCAAGTCTATGAACAGCAGATAAAACATCCATATCCTTTTTATGCGCAGATATATTTGATGGCACAATTATGATTCTTTCTGGCTGAAACATTTTTCTTATTTCTTCAGATAAATGTAAATGCCCGATATGAACAGGATTAAAGGTTCCACCCATAATTACTGTATCAATATTTTTGGTGCTCATTTTCAGCTTATAAGCTCCGAAACTTTCTTTTTAAACTCATCAACCCCTTCTCGTGTAAAAACAGATATACCTATTACTGTTTCTGAGGGATATTCATTTTTTAAAGTTTTAAGATTATCTTTTGTATTTTCAAGATCAAGCTTTGTTCCAACTATAATTCTTTTTTTATTAGCAAGTTCTTCAGAAAACTCACGTAATTCCTGTTCTAACATTTTAAAGGATTTTAAAAACTCATCATCTGAAAGGTCGATCATAAAAATCAACACAGATGTTCTTGCAATATGCTTCAGAAATTTAATACCAAGTCCTGCTCCCTGAGAAGCGCCTTCTATAATACCTGGAATATCTGCGATTATAGCATTTGTATAACCAAGATCAAGTACACCTAAATTAGGAATCTTTGTTGTAAAGGCATATGCACCTATTTTAGGATCAGCATTTGTAATATTCTTTAATAAACTTGATTTTCCGGCATTTGGAAAACCTACAAGACCCGCATCAGCAATTACATTTAGCTCAACATGATATCTCGCTTCCTGAGAAGGCTCTCCTGGTTGAGCATAACGCGGAGTTCTTTTTACTGAAGACTTGTAATGCCAATTACCATTACCGCCATTACCGCCTTTTAGCGCAACCCATGTTTCATTTAACTCTGTGAGATCTTTTATAATTTCATTTGATTCAGCATCTTTGATTAAAGTTCCTGGAGGAACTTCGATATAGACATCATCACCATCTCGGCCATGTTTTCTTCGCCCCATTCCAGGACGTCCATTTTCACCTTTATAAACTCTTTTATTTCTTAAATGAACAAGAGTTTTCAGATTATTCCGAACAACAAAGATAACATCTCCACCCTTTCCGCCGTCTCCGCCATCAGGGCCGCCTTTTGGAACATATTTTTCACGCCGAAACGAAACACATCCGTCTCCGCCTTTTCCGGAAGAGACGTCTATATATGTCTCGTCAGCAAAACCAGTCATTTAATATATTAAACAGTAGGAACAATAGAAACGTAGTTCCGTCCTAGCCTCTTCTTATATTCAACAGAGCCTTCAACCTTTGCAAAAAGAGTATCATCTTTACCCTTACCTACATTTAAACCAGGATGAATTCTTGTACCACGCTGTCTTACAAGGATTTCCCCTGCTTTTACAGCCTGTCCGCCAAATCTTTTTACTCCAAGTCGCTGTGCGTTTGAATCTCTTCCGTTTTTACTACTTCCGCCGCCTTTTTTATGTGCCATTTATAGCTCCTTAACTCTTTTTCGTCAGTTCTAATTTACACTCTTCAGGGAAATCTCTTTCTGTTTCAATCAATCCGGACAAAAGCATATCTGTTATACCAGACAACCATCTCTGGTCTTTGCAATGCTTTATTACAAGCAGTAAAAATCCATCATCAGTCTCAATTTCATAGTCACAATAATCCAAAGACTCAACTACTCGTACAAGACTTCTCAATTGCGAAGAAACTGCCGCACAAACTATATTACTGCCGCGAGGATTAGAAAATGAATGCCCCTCAGCTCTAACAGATTCAAGATTACCGTTCTTTCCAACGGAAACCTTTAGCCCAATCAAATTAGGCTCCGATTATATCCTCAACACGTACTTTAGTGTACTGCTGCCTGTGTCCTTTTTTAAGACTATAATTCTTTCTTCTTTTAAACTTAAAGATTTTAACTTTATCGCCTTTAGTCTGCTCTTCTAAAGTTACCTTAACTTTGGCGCCTTCAACGTAAGGTGTTCCGACCTTAACATCATCACCACTAAGCATAAGAACGGAATCGAACTCTATAGAGTCGCCCTTCTCTCCTTCTATCTTATCAACCTCAAGTAAACTGCCTTTTTCAGCTTTGTACTGTTTACCTTTTATTTCAACCAGTGCGTACATTTATCCAACCTTAATACAAAAATATCTGAGAAAAATATATACCATAATCGTATATTATAAGTCAAGCCATTTAACTGGACTTACATTCTATCAAGAAATGGTATACCTATCAATACAAATCCATTCTTAAGAACCTGAACAACCGCCTTTGAAAGCTCAATTCTTGCCGCAGCAACCTTCTTGTCATCATTATTAAGTACTGGATTATCATGGTAAAACCTTGAAAAAGTTTTAGCAAGTTCATACATAAAAGATGACAAAATTGAAGGAT
>JAQQAK010000067.1 GCA_028527945.1 Spirochaetaceae bacterium | reverse complement strand
TGTACAACCACAAAATGTAAGATTGCCAATAGAAGTAACAGAATCAGGAATAGTTACTGATTCCAAATTTTCATGACCACGAAAAGCCTGTTCATTAATAGAAATAACAGTGTCAGGAATTACAACAGAAATTAAGTTGGTATTGAATTTCCTACTTGAGCCACTGGTATTGCCTACTGATGTAATTGTATAGGTTACTTCGTTATAAGTTCTCTGTGAAGGTATTACAATATCTGTACTTAAGCCAATATATTGGATAACAGTTGCTGTTTTAGAACTATTATCAAAATCATAATAAAAATCAGAAGGGTCTGTAACCTCATATGCCTTAACAGTCACAGTTATAGTCTTTGTTGTAGTATTTCCATCACTATCTGTAATAGTAGCAGTTAGTGTTATATCTGTATCAGACGACGGTCTTGTTACCGTTGTTGCGCCATTCTCCCCTATTGTTACGACATCTGTATTACTTGAAGCCCATGTTATTGTCGAACTATTCTTCTCTCCTGTTGTCGGAAGAGTAAAACTTGATGTTACAGATGTTGAGCTGTCTCCGTCCGTAAAACTCACATCATCAACTGTCAGAGCTGAAGCGTCTTCATCAGCATTTGTTCCTTCTGAACTTTCTGAATCAGAAGCCTTAACTGTTACAGTTATAGTCTTTGTAATAGTATTTCCATCTGAATCTGTAATGGTAGCAGTTAGTGTAACATTAGTATCTGATGTTGGTCTTGTCACTGTTGTTGTGCCATCATCTCCTATTGTTATGACATCGGTGTTACTTGAAACCCATGTTACTGTTGAGCCGTTAACCTCTCCTTTTACCGGTAAAGTAAAACCAGTTGTAACAGAAGATGAAGTGTCTGTTCCACTAAAAGTTATATCTTCAATTGTGAGTTCTACAGCATCTACCACCGCACTTGTTTGAGCAGCAATATGGTCAGAGTAATCACTCCAACTACTTTGATAAGTTGTAACAGAATCTGATGGAACATAAATAATATAATCTGACGCACCGTCAAAAGAGTCTGTACCAAGAGTCGCGGGACTGCTTCCTTCAACTATATAACTTGTAATTGATGTACAACCAGAAAACGCACTGTCACCAATCGATGTAACAGACTCAGGAATAGTAATTGTTGTCAGGCTGCTACAATTTTCAAATGTTGAAGCAGATATACTTGTAATAGAATTTGAAAGAGTAACAGACGTAACAGCTGTACACCCGGAAAAAGCGCTGCTCCCAATCGATGTAACCGTATCTGCTACAGAAACTGACGTTATACTTGTGTTATCTTTAAACGCCTCACTTGCTATACCAGTTACTGAATATTCTACACCATCAACAGTTACTGAAGAGGGCACTGTAACAGCAGTATCACTTCCTTCATAGCCTGTAATAACTGCTGCTCCGTTAGAATCATATGTAATTATAAAACCTTCTGATGTTGTCGTGGTTCCGGTCTCCCAGTCCATTCCCAAATCTGTACAGCTCATAAAAAATGTTGCCATGCATAGTAAAAATGCCGTTATAAATAATTTTAATTTATTACTGTTCATTGAACTTCTCCTAACGCCTCAAACTAAAAGGCCACTGTCAAACCGAGGTTAAAATAGTCTACGAGCGTCGAGCCTATATGTAATACATAAGAAGCATCTATTCCGACAACTAAATCCGGCGCAAAAGGCATTATAAAATTCATCCTAACACCAGGAGACGCGTAAAATGCGGCTTGATTCATCGTTTTATCAACATTTGAGTATTCATAATGCATGTATGATGCACCTAAATCGATTCGAGGGAGAAAAGCTGTTGGTAAAAACCATCTATACTCATACCAGTCATCAGTAGAAAGTTCATAACCACCGCGTATATATCCACCAGCAGAAAAGACTGTAATGTAATTACCTGTGGCCCAATGCCCAAAGGCACCAGCGCCTAATCTTAAAGGTTTTAATAGCAAACTTATTTCAGAATCATCAGTAAAACCAAAGTTAATTCCACCGTTAAAGCTGGCTCCCATCCCATTTATGTAAAATGATGCTGCTGGAGTAACAAACCATTCGTGTTCAATTCTAAACGGTAACAATTCATCGCGTGTAATATTAACTGTATAATTATAGCTGTTACCTTCAGCGTCAGTGATTCTTACCTCTACTGTGTTTAAACCTACTTCAAGTTCAGATGAAGTATCTGTAAGAACTTCAACTTTTGCGCCAGCCGCTTTATCAGCCGGATTAAGTATTGCGTCAAGCTTAATGTTTTTTGCCTTGAATGGAACAAGCATATTATAGCTATCTGTTGCGGGGTTAAAATTCAAATCTGTTTTTTCAAGCTCTTCATCTTTCTTCATTGTGGTAGCTGTAAATGTTTCAAGAGCCGGTGAAGATTTCTTGACAATAACCTTATATTCTGTCGATGCTATCTTTGTTTGTGTTGTGACTGTACTTAAAATCTCATTATCGCCTACTTTTACAGCAACAGGCGCTTCAGGGGCCTCAAGTATCGCGCTTGAATCCTCTTTTTCAGGATTAACCGTTACAGTCTGAACAGAATATGGAACCGTAACGACATACTCTGTTACATCGGGACTAAATGATGGACTAAGCTCAAGCTCTCTTTCATTATCATCAATAATAGTTAAATCTTTTAAAGTTGTTCCAGGTATGGGCTTTCTTACAACAGAAAATGTGTATTCTTCAGTAAATTTCTGCGGTCTGGCAGTTGTCTCTACCGTTACAACTATATCATTTTTACCAACATCAAGCGTTGACGCATCAAGCGGCAACCCAGTTATAACGGCTTTGGGATCCTGAGCCTCTACCATTATTTTCACAGAATCTGTCTCAAAAGGAACTGTAACTGAAAAAATATTATCAATATCTTCTGTCTCAAGAATAGTTCCATC
>JAQQAK010000066.1 GCA_028527945.1 Spirochaetaceae bacterium | reverse complement strand
TTATCCTGTTTCTCTATATTAAGAAGACTATTCAGCTCTTGTTTAAAACTTAATGAAGCGACAGTATCAGTACTGCTCCATGATTTTATAGTTATTGGGACTTCAGCTTTCAGACTGGTTCCTGTTGTTTCAGGAAGCGTTAATTCAAGAAATGGATTTAATTTTATTTTTGGTGTTGTCTCTGAGCCAAGACCTTCAACAGAACTTCCATCCTCATCAATTCCGGTCTTAAGTGATATTCCTTCTTTATAGTCTTCAACCTCAATCTTTAGCAAATTGGTCTTACTTTCAAGCAAAAGAGTCTGTAATGTATGATCTTTCTGAAGCGCAGCATTAAAAATTTCTTCAGGCACAAGCTCTTCGGACCACAAGTTTGTTACAGATACTAATACTATAAAAAGCAAAACTGTTATCCTAACATTCATTTTAACTCCCGAAAAAAAGCTACTCTCCCAAGCTGTTAAGCCAATTAAGAACTTGTAAAGCTTTTGTAAAGAATATGAGGGATTTATAATTTTATACTTCCAGTGGAATGTATAATTAACTAAACTGTATTCATGAGATGGGTTCGGGTTCTAATTCTTGTTGTCAGTACAATACTTTTCGCCATAATTAGTTTTTGGCGAATTGAATCTGTTCAGCAAGAAAAGGACAATCTTGAGAATGAGATCATAGATATGGAACTATATTGGTATGATAATTACCATATAGAAATGGATGTACTTCAAAGATTATTCTTTGACTACGAGTATGATGATGGCAATTTTATAGAAAGGATTACCAAAGCCTATCCAGAAATACAAATATTCTGGGACGAATTTAGTCTTACTCCAGAAATGCTTTCAGCTGTAGTAATAACCGAACAAACAGAGAATGGAAAAAGCAGTATTTATATTGATACTGCCAGAAAAAAAATATCAGAAGGATATCCAGAAGAACTTGCGGCCTACTTTGACCAGCCAGAACAGGATGAAGAGTTTATTCCGTACATGGAAGCCCTCCCTATATACCTGGGAAGTGAAATATTAAAACACCCTTTTATAAGAATATCAGGAAAAGGCCGCACCTGTCTTATTCTTCTGGACTATGAACTCTGGAAAAATCAACTTACAAAAGCTATCAGCAATGTAATCAGTGAAAATCCTATGTTTGATACAAAACTCTTTTCTATCAAAATAATGGGAGGAGGTCAGGAGCTTGCTGATGAACTTGCAGAATCAGAAGCTGATGGATACCCTTTAACTTCATTAAGTTTTGATTCAGGAGGCTATGGAGATCTTGCATCAAACAATTACGCGATACCTGAAATCTATGCTGAAGATGCCGGCCTAAACTATACAGCCGCGGCAAGAGTAAGAATGCGTTCTATTATAGATAACGAAGATGAAGTAGATCCTTTTGATCCTGGGGATTCTATAGATGTAGAAGGTGTTTCTGTCTGGGCCGTTTTTAATATTGATAAATCAGCTATTGCACTTGAAGCATTACGAATTCAGCTTGGCGGAATACTACTAAGCTACGCGGCTGTTATTCTTCTTGTTGTTCTTTTATTTATATTGGCCGGACACAACCGTAGAACAACTGAACATGTGAAAGAACAGCAAATCTTCATTGCCAACATATCACATGAACTGAGAACTCCACTTGCGGTAATCTGTAATGCCGGAACAAACCTGGCAGATGGTTTTATTCAAGAACCGGAGAAAATACAAACATATGGAAAAGTTATAGCCGACGAAGGAAACAGGCTTAGCGGGATGGTTGAAGGAATTTTAATGTACTCAGGATTTCAGTTAGGTAAAATTACCAAAGAACCTTTTGAAGTTGATGATCTGGCTCAGCTGCTTATAAAACGTTTTACCCTTCTATGCAGAGAAAAAGGAATACAATTTAAATCTGAGATATCAGAAGGGTTAAAACTCTACGCTGATAAAGAAGGGGTTATTGCCGCTGTATCAAATCTTCTAAGAAACGCAATCATTCACGGAGGCAATGGAGGGCTGGTTTTTCTCAGAATTCAAGAATCTGCTGATAAACATTTTATAGAGATCAGAGTTTCAGATAACGGACCAGGAATAAATAAAATAGAACAAAAAAGAATTTTTGAGCCTTTTGTAAGAGGAAATGAAACAACAAGACTAGCAGTGCCTGGAAGCGGATTAGGGTTAAGTCTTGTAAAACAGGTAGCTATACTGCATGGCGGAACTGTTGAACTTAAGTCAAACTTGGGCGAAGGCGCTGAATTCATACTTAGCCTGGAAAATAATGCAGAAAGCGGAGAAATAAATGGATGAACGAAAGATTTTACTTGTAGAAGATGAACCCGGAATGCAGCTTACTGTAAGCGATAGACTACGAGGTGAAGGTTATATAGTAGACTGTTCTGAAAACGGACTAGAAGGATGGGAACTGGCTCGTAAAGGGAATTACGATGTAATCCTGCTTGATGTGATGCTTCCCGAAAAAGATGGGCTTGAAATATGCCGGGATCTCAGAAGCGATAATATTACAACCCCAATAATGATGGTTTCAGCAAAATCACAAGTTATAGATCGTGTTTTGGGCCTAAAAATGGGCGCGGATGACTATCTTGTAAAACCATTCGATCTTATTGAACTCTCTGCGAGAGTAGAGGCAATAATAAGACGACATACAACAGATGAAGCCCTAAAAGAAGACTGCTTTAATTTTGGACCGTTTAGACTTGATTATAAACAAAAAACTTTATTCCGAAATTCGGAACAAATTACTCTATCATTTCAGGAATACCGATTACTTGTTTTTTTTATCAAGAATAGAAACAAAACACTAAGCCGTGATGCCTTACTCAATGAAGTATGGGGCTATGACTCCATACCATCAACAAGAACAGTTGATGTTCATATAGCATGGTTAAGACAGAAGTTAGGAGAAGATAAAGCGTCTCCACAATACATAAAAACCATCCGCAAACATGGTTATAAATTCACAGCGTAGATTTACGCTGTAATAGATGCAGAAGTTTTTATACTATCTATGAATAATTTCTTAATAAAAAAAAGCATAAAAAATATTATTTTTCAGAGAAAAACAACTCCTCAATGAAAATTACTGTATAAAAAATACTAATGACAACACTTTTGTGTCATAACAAATTACCACATCTTTATTTACAATCTATTTCAGGTTTGACCTGACCTAATAAACATGATTTCAAGAACATGGTTCTACTAAAACAATTACAGAGGTCTAACTCACAGATGGGCCGGTAATGCTCACTTAAAAATGTTATTTCTAAAGGAGATAAAGGCAATTCTTACTTTCTGTTACAGAAGTTGAAAACTATTAA
>JAQQAK010000065.1 GCA_028527945.1 Spirochaetaceae bacterium | reverse complement strand
AAAGGCGGCGATAGCAACCAAAATAAAGAGGTTTGGAAAAGGCCCCAAAAATCCCTGAGAAATGCCCTTATAAGCATTCTTCAGATTTCCAACAGTAGAGGCTTTTGTATAAATAAGCTGAAGTCCAGAGGCAATAGACATTGAACCTAATGTTGCAATAAATGGATGAAGCTTTCCATAAGCAACAAGAAGGCCATTAAACAACCCAAAAATTGCGCCAATTATTACCCCCGACAATATAGGAACTATCAAAGGAAAATCTACTCCGGCATACAAAGCCTGACTATAATCAGGGTTTTGTGCAAAAGACGCAGAAACACAGGCAGCAAGTCCAACAACCTGACCAATAGAAAGATCTATCCCCCATGTTATGATTATCATACCGACACCAAGCGCAGCAAATGCCCGGACAGCCTCGGCAATTAATAGATTCTGAAACGACTCTAACCTTAAAGAGCCTCCATTAGTAAGAATGCCCAAAACTATGAGCATTAAAACAAAAATATACAGGGTCGTATGCTTTGAAAAAGACCCTTTTATCTTATCGAGTGAACTTTGTTTAATAGCGTCACTACTTGCTTTCTGATTCACTACAATTTCTCCTATATAAAGTTTCCGCCAAAAGCTGCAAAGCAGATTAGATGACGGTCTTTGAAAATGAAGTATGTTCTCTATACTTCAAAATAATCCGTATCTGTTTAATCAAACTGGGCAGCCAGCCTCATTATACTTTCCTGACTTGCGTCTTCTTTACTTAGGGTTCCAGTCTTTTTACCATTACAAAGAACCATAATTCTATGTGACATTCCAATAAGCTCCGGCATCTCCGAAGAAACCATGATAACAGCCTTTCCACTCTTAACCAGATCAGCCATAATACAGTAGATTTCAAATTTGGCGCCTACATCAATTCCACGTGTAGGCTCATCCATTATCAGAATATCAGGAGTTATCATCATCCATCTGGCAACAATTACCTTTTGCTGATTACCACCTGATAAATTCTGTATTCTGGTTTGATAAGTTGGAGTTTTTGTCCTAAGCTGTTTGTTTGATTTTACAATATCTGTATAAATCCTCTTATGGTCAAGAAGGCCCATCTTGTTCCTATACCCATCCAAAGAAGACATACAAGTATTATCAATAATAGATAGAAGAGGAAAGATTCCTGACCCGCGGCGATCTTCTGTAATTAGACCAACTCCATTTTTTATGGCATCCTGCGGAGATTTGATATCTATCTTTTTATTATTTATATATATATCACCAGAAGCTATTCCTCTTAATCCAAAAATAGCTTCTACAAGTTCTGTACGCTGTGCTCCTACAAGCCCGCCTATTCCAAGGATTTCTCCTTTTCTAAGTTCAAAAGACACATCCTTAAAAGAGTCTGGAACTACAGAAGTAAGACCTTCAACTTTTAAACAGACATCTCCAGGCACAGATTCGACTGTTGGAAATCTATGACTCATATCACGTCCTACCATTAAATTGATAAGTGAATTGTCATCCATTTCTGAACTTGGCTTGGTTGCTATAAGGCAGCCGTCTCTCATTACTGAAACTTCATCTGAAATTTGAAATATTTCGCTCATCTTATGCGATATATAGATTACAGCTACGCCCTCATCCTTAAGTGTTCGAATTATCCTGAAAAGATGCGAAACTTCTTTCTCTGATAACGAAGAGGTGGGCTCATCCATAACAACAACAGAAGCATTATAAGAAACAGCTTTTGCTATCTCACATGTCTGCTGATGTGAAATTGATAATGTTCTCATGCTTACTCTTGGAGGAATATCCATCTCAAGTTTAGCCATAAGTTCTTTGGTATCATTAAACATTTTTTTATGATCCACGAACTTTAAAGGACCTACCTGATGAAGAGGCTCTCTTCCTAACCATAGATTTTCCATAACTGGACGATCTGGGACATTTGACAATTCCTGATGAATCATGGACACACCATGTTCCAGTGCGTCTTTTGTGCTGTGGAAATTTACCCTCTCGCCATTTAGATATATTTCTCCAGCATCTTCTTTATACATACCAAAAAGACATTTCATCAGGGTTGATTTTCCAGCACCGTTTTCACCCATAAGCGCGTGAACCTGTCCGGGACGTATTTTAAGCGTAACATCGTCCAGAGCCTTAACGCCCGGAAATGATTTTGTTATATTTTTCATTTCCAGGATATATTCCTGATTGCTCATAAATGTTTATCCTTTAGAGGCAATTTCAAAACAAAGAAACTTGCAGTCTCAAAGATTCTAAAATCACGACTATAATGTCATAGTAGAAAAAGCAGCGGAAAAATTGTTCCGCTGCTATATTATTTTATAGTTGAAAAACCTATTCCAAAAAGTCTTTGTAATTATCCATTGTGACAGCCTTGAAAGGAACAAGGTAACACTGTCCAATTACAGCAGGATCATCTGCCGGAGATTCTGCGATAGGTGATGTAAGAGGTGTAATTCCGCCAGCAGGTTTTCCTGTTGCGGAACCTTCTGTTGCCATCATATAAGCAAGATCAAAGGCAGTCTGAGACTGGCCTTTTGCGTCCTGAAGAACTGTTGCATAAAGCTTTTTTTCTGCCATTGATGTAACAGCAACCTGAGTAGCATCTACACCAACAACTGGGACTGAAAGAACAATACCGTCTCCATCAAGATCTACTGTAGGATCATTAGGATCGTCTGTATATTTATGTGTTAGAAGTGATTCTACAGCTCCAAGAGCCATTCCATCGTTATTTGCAATAACAACATCAAACTGTCCACTATAAGCAGAAAGCCATGTGTCCATTTTCTGCTGAGCTTCATCTGGTTTCCAGTTTGCTGTATCTTCAGCAACTATATTAAGTTTATAACCAGCATCTTTTATTCCGCCAAGAACAGCATTTGTTCTGTAAACCTGAGCAGGATGTCCAAGCTGACCATAAATACAAATAGCATCAATAGCGTCAGGATCACCGTTTTTCATTTTTTCAGGATGTGCTTTAAAATAATCAACAAGAATCTTTGCCTGAATCTGACCAGCTACTGATTCAGGCGAAGAAGCAAGGTAGAAATTAGGACCGACTTTAAGAGCATCAACTGAGGGCTGAATATTTGAGAAAGCAGCTCCGCCGCCTTTGGCATTAATTGCTTTAGCCATATCTGCTGTTGCTTCAGTTGTATTAGAAACAATTACAAAATATTTTACACCTTGTGAAAGAAGCGTATTCATCTGATCAAGCTGCATAGCCATATCGCCTCTTGAATCCTGAAGCTTCAAAGTAACGCCTGCATTCTCTGCAAGAAGTTTAAGGTTTGCGGCATAGTCCGCAACAAACTGCTCATCAGTGTTTCTTATGAGAGCACCAATAACAACCTTGTCACTGTCACCTTCCTGACCGCCGTTTGCAAAAACAAACCCTCCGGCGAGAACTAACGCAAGCATTAGTACAAAAATCCTTTTCATTTTTTCCTCCTAGAAATATCCGTAAATACGGACTAAAACTTTTGTAATATTATGGTAACTCCCAAAGTTGTAATTGAAAATTAAGAAATATGAACAAAAAGTTAAAATTCTTACACAAAATTATTTATTCAAGGGGAAAAAGAAGCTTTTGATTAGCTGGTTCGTACATATTTTCAAGTGTAATTAAAACAGAACCTGTATCAATTCGGGAAGGCTCACTCTTCCCTTCAATTAATTCGTAAGCAGCTTTTACAGAAAGATAACCCATACTATACGGCTTTTGCACAACGGTGGCGGCAATTATACCATTCTCAATTGCGTGAATTATATCGTAATCACTATCTACAGATACAAAGAAAATATCCTCGCTCCGGCCTGAGTCGATTATTGCGCGAAGGGCTCCACGTGCCGAGTATTCATTCAACGCAACAACAATAGAGATTTCAGGATTTTCTCTAAGCATACCAAGTGTATCCTCATGAGCAGTATCAACTATATTGTAATTATATACAGGGCCGCAGATTCTATAATCATCACCCAAAACAGCCCTGCAGCCTTCCTCTCTCTCTATAGCAGTAGAACTTTCTTTTACATAACTGACAATAAGAACCAGAGAATCTTTTTCTGTATTGTCAAAAATAAACTGGCCAAGTTTTCGACCTATCTCATAATTGGCTGTTCCAATTTCGCAAACAGCATCATCTGTTTCGATAAAAGAATCAACTGTAATAACGTCAATTCCGGCAGCAATTGCGTCTTTAACTGGAGCAACAAGCCTTTTATAGTCGGCTGCGGCAAGAAGGATAACATCAGGTTTACTTTTTATGACTTCATCCATTAAATTGATCTGCATATCAATATTATCTTCATCATCAGAACCTGTAACCTGAATAGAAAGGCCGAAATCTTCTGACGCCTGAATAGCTCCTCTTTCAAGAGATATCCAGAACTGAGAAACCCGTTCTATAGTTTTCATTATTAGAACAACTTTGCCTGTTTCATTTTCTTTATTAATAAATCTTCCGTGATAAGAATAAAATAAGCCCAAGAGAACTATTATTGCAATTCCTATAATAGAGATCATAACCGCGTGTTTTTTCATTTTCATGGCTCCTCCATTATTGGAAGTCGAATTATTATCCTTGTACCTTTTTCTGGCTGTTCTGGAAAATCTATTCCATATTCATATCCAAAAAATAGTTTAATACGCTCAGCGACACTTCTAAGTCCAACTCCGCTGCCGGTAAACTCTGAAAAATCACCGACCCTAACCTTTTTTAAAAGATCTGGACGCATTCCAATCCCATCATCACGTACAATAAATTTAATAATTCCCCCCTCGATATCTCCTGAAACAATAATATGACCTATTCCTTTTTGATTTTTGAGACCATGATATATTGAATTTTCAACCAGAGGTTGAAGAAGAAGTTTTAGTGTGTAATATTTATAAATTTCAGGATTTACCATAATAGTATAATCAAGAGTATATTTATAGCGCATTTTCTGAATAGATAAATAGCACGAAATATGATCTATCATTTGTCTAATTGTTATAATTTCATCACCCTTACTAAGACTTAAACGAAAAAATCTGGCCAGACTTTCTGTCATTATAACAGCATCATCATTTTTACCGCTTTCAGTGAGCCATATTATTGAATCGAGTGTATTATAAAGGAAATGAGGATTAACCTGAGCCTGTAGAGCCTTAAACTCATTTTTACGTTTTAATTCCTGCTCTTTCTGAATTTGTGTTATCAGCTCTCTTATTTTTTTTATGGCAATATTACAATCTTCCGCAAGGTTATGAACCTCATGAGCACATTCAACAGTTATGTCTATATCAAAATTTCCCTGCTCTACCTGCTTCATTGAAGAACGCAATTCTTCTATTGGTTTGGTAATTCTTGCTGATAAAACCGAAGATAAAATAACTATAAAAATAAAAGATACAAGTATAACTCCCCATAAATAAAACTGAAGCTTGCTTCGACTTAAGAAAAGTTCGCTGGTATAAGAAATACCAACAGATATCCAGCCTGTAAGCTCTGCCCTTGAATATGTGTATAAAACTCTATAATCATCAACATCAGCAATAAAAGAGCCTCCAGATTGATCTGGAATTTTGTCTATATTTTCATGCTTAAGGTTGTTGTAAATTAAATCCTGCCTTGGATGAAAAACAATATCACCTTTTTTATTTACAATAAAAACATAGCCTTTTTTTC
>JAQQAK010000064.1 GCA_028527945.1 Spirochaetaceae bacterium | reverse complement strand
CAATCTTTAAGTTTTGTAGGATCTATTTTCATTAAAGGCTCCTGATAAAATTATTTTCCTGTTTTTAATATTGAATGAAGAAGAACATTGGCTCCTGCTTCACATTCCTTATAAGTTGTATCATCGTCTTCTGAAGGTACTAATATCATAGCACCATCTGTAACTCTGCTAATCTCACTCATATCATATCCTGAGGAAAGAGGGAACTCTGCGCTGCTAAAACCTAACTCTTTAGATGTGTCAAAAATTATTTGTCTTAAATTATCACTGAAAGAAGTTTTAGGAAGTTCCCATGATTCTTCTGTTTTTATTCTGCAACCATATTCTTTTGCAATTTTAGAGAATTCGTTTTTTATAGTTTCCCAGAAATTTAATGCGTTAGTTTCTGAAAAAGAACGAATATCAACTTTAAATTGAACGCTTTCAGCTGTTGTATTACAAGAATTCGGAAAAGCTTGAACTTCTCCAATAGTACATAGAATATCATCAGATTCCATTGCTACATTATAAGCTGTAAGGTTCATCTTGGAAAAGGCTAAAAGTGGATCTTTCCTTTCTGACATTGGTAAAGAGCCTGCGTGATTGGAAATGCCTTCAAGCCAAACTTTATACCATCGTAGTGCAGTGGTTTCTGTAGGGATACCAATCTGCTTATTATTATTTTTTAGAAAGGTTGTTTTTTCAATGTGAAGTTCATAGGCCGCAAAAATATTCCATTTAGTATAAGAAGCTGGAAAGCTTCCTTTATAATTTGTTCTTTCAAGCTCTCGACCTAATATGGTTTTTCCATCACGGTCCCTTTGATTGTAGGCATTTTCTAAAGAGTGTCTGCCTGCCCATAGTCCAGCTCCAAGACAGCCTGGAGAAAACCATGCTCCTTCAGAATTTGTCCAATCAGCTATTATTAAATCTCGTTCGAGTTTTATATCATAATCGTTTATTGTTCTTAAGACTTCAAGCGCCCCCAGGGTTCCTAAGATTCCATTAAATTTACCATCTGGATTTTGAGTATCTAAATGTGAACCACTAAGAATTGCTCCTAAATCAGGTTTTAGTCCTCTTCGAATACCAAAGATATTGCCAATTTCATCAATAACAATTTCACAACCGCATTCTTTTAACCATTTCACAAGAAGATCTCTCATTATTTTATCTTCATCTGAAATAGCCAATCTTAATAGACCGTTATTTGCGGTTTTCCCTATCTTTGCTGATTCTTCTATACTTGTTTGTAGTCTTTCACCATCTACACTTAAGCTTTTTAAATTCATATATTGTCCTTGAATAAAGTTAGTTCAAAAAAAGGCTGTTCAAAGTATGAACAGCCTTTATATAAATAAGTAGTAAATTATTCCTTATCCGCTTTAAGTACAGCATTAAGAAGCACTGTAGCTCCTTCTGTACAATGTTCTGGTGTAGAATATTCAGGCTCACAATGTGAAAGTCCATCTTTTGACTGAACAAAGATCATTGTTGTAGGCATCATGTATGAAACAAACTGAGCATCATGTCCTGCTCCGGAATGAAGTACCTGGTATGGGTATCCGCTTTCTTTTGCAGCATCTTCAACATAACCAAAAAGTGTTTTGTCCCAGTAAACTGTGTCTCTGTTCCACATTTTTTCAACTTCACACTTACAGCCTGCCCATTGTTTATCAGCACAGCCTTTGACAATTTCAAGAACTTTATCTCTTAGTTCAGGTGATTCGTGACGACAGTCAATAGAAAAATCAACATAATCCGGAACACAAGTGTGTACATTTGGATGAAGTACAAGTTCACCTGTTGTGTAAACAAGTTCTGGATGTCCCAGTTTGTCAATTTCTTCATGTAGATAACAAATAGCTTGTGAAGCTCCAAAAAGAGTATCCTGTCTTTTGTCCATAGGGAAGGTTCCAGCATGAACTGTCTGGCCATAGAATCTTAATCTATAGTTGAACATACCAAGAACACAGTCTACAACACCAACATCGTTGCCGGCATCTTCAAGAATTGGTCCCTGTTCAATATGAATTTCAAACATGCATTTGTAATCATCCTGATTAAGTCTGTTCTTTTTATCACCCTTGAACTCTGTAGCATCAAGAGCCTGCTGAAAAGTACTTTCTCCATCAAGAACACTCTTTGATTTCATCATGTCTTCATATTTGAACTTACCTTTAATGTCTTCAGGAAGGTAGTCATAACATACAATTCCTGAAACCATCATTGCTGGCGGGTATAGAGAGCCTTCTTCGTTTGTCCAAACCATTGCTGTAAGTGGGTGCTTATGTGGAATGTTCTGGTCGGCAACTGCTTCGAGAACTTCCATTGCTGACATTACTCCAAGGATTCCATCATAATTTCCACCGTTCTTTACAGAGTCGGTGTGAGATGCCATAACAATTCTTTTTGCGTCAGGATCGCTTCCCGGAAGGGTCGCATACATATTAGCAACATCATCATATTCGATAATCGCGCCAATTGCTTCCATACGTTTTTTGAATTCATTTCTTGCCATGTTATCTTCAGGAGATAATGTATACCTTGTTATTCCGCCATGTCCAGCATCGCCGAATTTACTCATGGTTTGAATTTTGTCAGTCATTCTTTCAAGACTACATTCGTAACTCATATTTTATCCTCCAATTAAAGTTTAATTAAACAAATAAAAAATCTCTGAAAAATACCTGAAAGGTAAGGAAAGAGATTAATATGTTTGCCTTAACAGTTTCGATAAAATAATACCAGACAAATAGTGATAATGCAATCTAATTAGGGATATGAACACAATTTTAAATATTATGATAATGAAAAATTCATATTTTAAATTGATGTTAATATCATTATTAAAGCTTAAAAACTATTGTGAAACGCATTCTAACAGCAACAGGTTTACCTTCGCTATAAGCTGGCTTGAAGGTAGATTCACTTATCATTTTTGAAGCTGCCTCATCGAACCCAAAGCCTGCGGATTTTGCAATATTAATTTTACGCAAAATACCTTTAGAATCTATGTCTGCCTCAATTATAACAGTGCCTTCAATTTTCCTTTTTTTTGCCTGAATAGGATATTGAAGATTTGCTTTATGAATAAACTCAGGTCTTTTCTCAACTTTATAAAAAGGTAAAAAGTTCTCTTTTTTTTCTTTAATTGCTGTTTGAGATGATGTTTCTATTTCACTTTTTTCTTCAGTTTCAGTCTGAATCTGAGGTTCTATAATTTCAGGCTCCGGCTCAGATTTTATTTCTTTCTTTGTTTCAACAACTGCATCACTTTCTTTTTTTATAATTTCTGGTTTAGGAACTGGTTTTGGCTTTACAATTGCAGGTTTAGGCGGCTCAGGTACT
>JAQQAK010000063.1 GCA_028527945.1 Spirochaetaceae bacterium | reverse complement strand
ATAGCGTTATAATTAAGGATAGAAATCCTATAAGACTATTATGAGTTATGAGGAAAAACTCCTGTAATTCTAAACTGCCTTATAATGTTAAACAAAATTAGAGAGGTGAAACGATAATGTCTAACAAGCTTTCAGATTCATTAAAGCTTAGATGTGGTGCAGAGTTAAAGAACCGTGTTTTTATGGCTCCTATGACCACCCTTAATGGAAATTCAGATGGAACTTGCAGTTCCGAACTTGTCCGCTATTATGGAATGCGTGCGGGAGGCCCTGCAGCAATTGTTGTTGAGTGTGTTCATGTACGTCCAGATGGACGTGTTTTCCCTGGTGGAATAGGTCTTGATAACGACGGTCAAATCGAGGGGCTTTCAAAAATAGCTTCAGCTGTTAAAGATGGCGGCTCAAAGGCTATTTTACAGGTTTTTCATGGTGGTCGAATGGCTCATCCTACTTTGATTAACGGTGCTCAGCCTGTTTGTCCTAGTGCTGTTGCAGCACCTCGTCCTGGCGCTGCTATTCCTAGAGAGCTTCGTGCTGAAGAAATTGAAGAGCTTGTTGAAGCTTTTGCAACTACTGCCAAACGTGCTGTTGAGGCAGGTTTTGACGGTGTTGAGATTCATGGTGGTAATACATATCTTGTTCAGCAATTTTTCTCACCTCATTCAAACCGCAGAGAAGATAAATGGGGAGGTTCCCGTGAAAAACGAGCAACATTTCCTCTTGAAGTTTTAAAAGCTGTTAAAGCAGCAGTTCCTGAGTCTAATTTCATAGTTGGTTATCGTTTCAGTCCAGAAGAGCTTGAGGTTCCGGGTATACATTATGAAGATACTCTCTACCTCTTAAATAAATTGGCAGAAGAAGGGTTGGACTACCTTCACTTCTCTACAAAAAGACTTTATCAAACTTCTATTGTTACTCCAAGTGATAAAGAAACTCTACTTTCAAAGTTAATTGCTTCTCAGTCAGATGCTCTTGCCGCAGTGCCTATAATTGGTGTTGGTGGTATTATGCAGCCTGAACAGGCTAATGAAGCACTTAATTCTGGATTTTCTCTTGTTGCTGTTGGTCGTGAGCTTATTGTTGAACCTCAGTGGGTTCAGAAAGTCACCGCTGGTGAAAAGATTGCTACCTATGTACGACATGATGAATGTCCAAGACTTGCTATTCCTGAATCTTTATGGAACTTTATCGAAAGTGACATTGTTGCTGAATACAAGCGTGTTAATGCAGCACGTATTGCAGCCAGAGTTTATCAGCCAGGTACATACCGGGAAACTTTCGATGATGTTCACGGTTTAATCACTGTAAAAGTTGATGTTAACGAAAAGGGTATCGGTGATATCGAGGTTGTTGGTGGAACAGAAATTGAAGCTGTAGAAGAAGATGTTTGGACAGCTCTTCCTAAGCGTATGGTTGAATTAAATTCAACTTCTGTTGATATTATTACCGGTGCTTCTATGTCAAGTAAGGGTATTATTGCCTGTGTTGACAGAGCTTTGGCTAAGGCTGCTGGTGAAGAAGATCCAATGATGGTTGAATCTCATGTTCCAAATATTCCTGCTCCTACATGGCTTGGCGCAGAACCTGTAATCAATGAAGATCAGGTTGAGAATACAATTGAAGCTGATGTCATTGTTGTTGGAGCTGGTGTTGCCGGAGTTTGTGCAACACGTTCAGCTGCTGAAGAAGGCGCCAAGGTTGTTGTTTTTGAAAAAGCTGCTGAACCTCAATGCCGAAGCGGTGAGTACGCTGTTGTTAATGGTAGTCTTCAGGAAAAATGGGGTCGTGCCAACATGGACACTGAAGAAATGGTTACACGTTTCATGCAGGAATGTGAATACCGTATTAAACGACCTATTGTTTCCAAATGGGCAGATAACAATGCTGATGTTTTTGACTGGTATATAGCTGCAAAACCAGATTTATATATTTGTAAAACTAACAGAGAAGATGTTCCGGATGAATCAAAGGATTCTTTCCTTGTTCCTCTTTATCATCCTCTTCCAGAAAACTATAACTACAAAGAAGAAGCTTTCCCTACTTATCCTACATCTGTAGAATTTCTTCCAAATCAGGCTCCTGTTGTTCTTGCTAACATGGAAAAGGCTGTCAAAGAAAATGATGTTACACCTTTCTATGGACATTTTGTTGTTAAGCTTATCAAAGAAGAAGATGGTCGTATTTCAGGTCTCTATGCTCGTAATGCTAAAACTGGTCGCTACGTTAAAGCTACTGCTAAAAAGGGTGTTATTCTTGCTACAGGAGACTACGCAAGTAATGCAGAGATTGTTCGTTACTACTGTCCTGAGATAATCGAAAACGGTATTCCTTCAATTTGGAGTAACCGTGATGTTGAAGGTATGCCTACAAATACTGGTGATGGTCTTAAATTTGGAGCATGGGCTGGTGCAAGAATTCAGCAGAACCATTCACCAATGGCTCACCACATGGGTGGAGCTTCAGGTTCTGGTGGTGTTATGGGTAATACTCCATTCTTGTTTTTGAATGATAATGGCGAGCGTTTTATGAACGAATGTGTTCCTGGACAGCAAATTCAGAATCAGATTGAAATGCAGCCTAACCGTTGTGCTTACCAGATTTTTGATGAAAACTGGCCTGAGGAAGTTCCTTTCATGCCAGCTAACCATGGTACTGTTTGTTATTATTCAGATGAAAAACCTAAGAATAACTCTGAAGACAGAAGTTACCGTTCCCGTGCAGATCTTGCTGCAGCTGTTGATGCATTTCAGGTTGTTAAAGCAGATACTCTTGATGAACTTTTTGAAAAATTGGGTATTGGTGATAAGCAGCAGGCTTTAGCTTCTGTTGAACGTTATAACGAATTGGCCAAGAAAGGTCATGATGATGATTTTTGCAAGCCTTCAAAGAGAGTTTTTGCTTTAGAGAATGCTCCATATTATGGTGTTAAGATGGGTGTTACTGCAATGCTTATCTGTGCTGGTGGTCTTGAGAGTGATGAGAACTGTCATACTTTTGATAATTCCAGAACAATCATCCCTGGTTTGTATGTTTGTGGTAATATTCAGGGTAACAGATGGGCTGTTGAATATCCAATTTGTATTAAGGGTATCAGCCACTCTATGGCTATGTATTATGGCTATACTGCTGGTAAAAACTGCGTAAAGGGTTTATAAGCTTTTATGAGTAGTCAGCGTACTGTTTCAAGTTTTAAAATAATGGGTACGCTGGCAACATTATGCATTCCTGGTGAAGTGGATGATAGAATTACATCATCTGTATACAGTGAATTAAGAAGTCTTGAAAGACGCTTGACTGTAAATGGCTCTGAAGAAGTTCGAGCCTCTTCCCAGGTTGATGCTATTAATAAGGCTGCCGGAGACAAAGCTGTTGTTCTTGATGAAGACGTTTATAGCCTTGTTCGTTCGGCAGTTTTAGCAAGTCAAAAATATAAAAATAGTTTTAATGCGTTTATGGGGCCTGTTGTAAAAGCCTGGGGAATAGGTTTTGATAATGCCCGTGTTCCTTCAAATGAAGAAATCAAAAAATTACTGTCTTTAACTAATCCTTTCTCTGTAGAATTAAATGATTCAGATCGTAGTGTAAAACTCAAATCTCCTGGTATGCAGCTTGATTTGGGAGCCATCGCAAAGGGTTTTTCTGCTGATTGTGCGGGTGAGATTTACCGGCAAAATGGTATTAATCAGGGCTTGATAGATCTTGGCGGAAATGTTTTGGCTATGGGTGGTTCAGAAATTTCTGATGACAGGTATTGGACGGTTGGTATTCAATCACCTTTTCATACCAGAGGTACTATTTTGGGGCATGTCAAAATAAGGGATGCTTCAGCAGTTACTTCAGGGATTTATGAGAGAGTTTTTGAAATTGATGGAAAGCAGTATCATCATATGCTTGATCCAAATACAGGATACCCCTTCGAAACAAATCTTGCGTCTGTTACTATTATTGCAGAACATTCTATTACTGCAGATCTTTGGGCTACTATTGCGCAGCGTAATGGCTTGAATGAAGGTTATAGGGTTGTAGAGGAGGCTTCTGGCGTAGAGGCTATTTTAGTAACACGTGATTGCAAGGTTTTGGCAACTAGTGGTATAAAAGATAAGTTTACATTGGTAAGTTCAGAATTTCAGGAAATTGCAGGACTCTAAATACTTCGTTTTTGATTTTAGTAATATATTATACGAGTGTTCTGCAAATATATTATAGGGAGAAATCTTATGATTCAATTAAAATGTGATATTGTCGTAGTCGGTGGTGGCGCGTCAGGTATGGCGGCAGCTGCCTCAGCGTCTGAGTCCGGGGCAAGTGTTATTGTTTTAGAGAAGAATGCAAGTGTTGGTGGAAATGGTTTATTCCCTCGCGGAATTTTTGCGGTAGGCAGTTTTCTTCAGAAAAGGAAACTTGTGAACACTGATAAAGATGAAGTATTTTCAGCCTGTATGGAATATTCACACTGGAAGATAGATCCTGATCTTGTGAGGACTTTAATTGAAAAAAGCGGTGATACAATTGATTGGCTTCATGATATGGGAGTCGATTTTACTGATGTAGTACACCATTTGCCTGGTCAGAATCCTGAAGTCTTCCATATTACAGAAAAGGATCTTAATGTAGGAAAGACTGTTATAAAAATACTTCACGATTATTGTAAAGACAAAAATGTTGAAATTCAAACAGGATGTACAGGCTCCTCTCTGATTTTGTCTCCTGATGGTATTGTAGCAGGTGTATTGGCAAAAAATAGAGATGGGGAAGATGTTCAAGTTGAAGCTTCCCGAGTAATTCTTTGTACCGGAGGTTTTGCTGGTAATCAGGATATGATAAGTAAATTTTATCCCAAGTATAAACCAGATGAGGTTACTCCAGGACCAGGGATGCGTCATAATGGAGAAGGCTTGAAAATGGCTGTTGAAGCTGGAGCAGCTATTGAGGGTAATTTTGCAATGGAAATGGCTGCTCCAAAGATTAGAGGTTATGCTCCGCTTAATCTTTTGCTTGGAAAACCATGGAATGTTTGGATTAATAGAAAAGGTAAAAGATTTGCTAACGAAGGAATTGTTTATAATTTTTCACTAGCCGCTAACGCTTGTCTAAGACAGCCCAAGGCTCAAATGTGGGTTGTTTTTGATGAAAGGATAAAAAACTTCACACTTGAAGAGGGGCGGGATATTGTAGAACTGATTCATTTTCCACCTGATTCTGAGCAGAAGCTTGATGATACTATTTTAAAGGCCATTGATAATGGATATCTGATTAAATCAGATAATCTTGAAGATCTCGCAGCTTTTATAGGTTGTCCGTTAGAGAGTCTCACTTCTTCAATTGAAGAATATAATAAATTTTGTGATTCTGGACGGGACGCAAAATATGCAAAAAATATAAAGAACCTGAAAAAACTGAATAATCCTCCGTATTACGCGATAAAAGCTGGCGTTGATATGCTTATTACACATGGTGGAATAAGGGTTGATGATAATTTTAGAGCTCTCAACGAAAATCTCGAACCTGTCAAAAATCTCTATGTCGCGGGAGTTGATTTTGGCGGTGTTGATGCTGATGTCTATAATGTAACAATGAGTGGTCACGGTTTTGGTTTCGCGCTTAATTCTGGTCGTATAGCAGGAGAAAATGCTGTAGCGACATTGAAGATTTAAAAGATAGGACAATCTCTATTAACCGTAGTTTATAGAGGCTCTATAGAGATTGTTTTCTATATTTAAAAAAAATTATTCACTCTCTTCTTATAAAAATACCTAATCTGGGAAGGTCTAAGAATATATTTGTCCATGCTCTATGTCTAAACTAATTACGTCTATTGCTGGCCTAAGGCTATGTCTAAGGCTTAATAGCAGCGTTTTAAAATTGCCGCTGGAGTCTGTATGGGGCGTCGAGTTTTTTTAAAGAGTACATTTCATTTTCATCTTCAAATTTCACCTTAATCATCAGAAATGATTCGACTATTTTCTCCAATCCGAACGGATAGGAGTATTTGAATAAAAAAATAATCCATAATTTAAGAGAAATTATCAGGAGGAATGAAATGAAAAACAGATTACGAATTAGCTTAAAGTTTCTATTGAAACAAATACAAGTATAAAAGGACTCACATCATGAAAATATATTTATTTTTATTCATTGCTGTGAGCATAACCATCACGACTGTATCTTGTAACAGATTTGTAGAAGAGCAGGAAAATACCCTGGAAGAGGCAGAGCTTTCTGAAGGATACGTTCTCTTCTCAGTTATGGGAGATGACACAGTATATCTTGTCGATACTGATGAAGATGCGGTAAAAACATGGACCTCATCTTATAACACAGCCAGTTCATGTTATTTGACAGAAGATTTAACCCTGATTAGGGCTGGAATTACAACAACAGCTCAAAACGGAACTTTTTCATCCGGTGGTTCTGTAAGCGGAATTCTGGAAGAGCTTGATTACGACAGTGCTGTTCTCTGGTCTATCACTATGGACTCTGATGAAGGAACCTTTCACCATGACTTAAAACAAATTGACAGTCAAACGGTTATTGCCCTCTGTTGGGAGCTGAGAACCTATGAGGAAGAAGAGTACTGGAATGAAAGAGTTCTGATTATTGACAAAACGGATAATTCCATTGATTGGGAGTGGAACGCCATGGACGATGGACAGATTTATCCAGAAACCAGTGATGATTCCGATTACATCCATTTTAATTCGGTGGATTATAATGAAGGGAAAATTCTTCTCAGTTCTCGGCAAAAAGATACTCTGTACATTATTGATGAAGATACAAAGAGCATAGAATACCAGTTAACTGCCGGGGGAGAGCTCTCTGGGCAGCATGATGCGACTTTTCTTGACTCCGGTAATATTCTGGTTTTCAACAATCGCCTGTCAGACTATTCAGAGGTTCTGGAAATTGAAATTGAAACCGACAACATTGCCTGGGAATATTCAAATGATTTCTTCTCAAGCCATATATCGGGAACCCAGAGACTTGATTCGGGGAACACCCTAATTTGCAGCGGAACAGAGGGAAGAATACTGGAGGTCACAGAGGACGGCGAAGAAGTCTGGGATTACACAAGCCCCTACGAAGTGACACAAGGAACCCACACTATTTATAGTGTTTTTAAAGCCCGAAAATACACAACCTATTAAGGAGTTTTTTAATGAAACATTTTATAAGCATTTTACTGATTTTAGCGCTGATCCTGACAGGATGCCATCTTGATAATAGAAGTTCAGATTCAGAAACAGATACAGTGGAAGATCCCACAGAAGATTTTTCAGGAATAGACTATCAAGTCATTGATACAGGTCAAACAACTTATTTCAATGATACCTCAGAAATGAGTGAAGCTCCTTCATCTGGAGAAGATTTTTACGGTCAGGATGCCGGGTATTCAGGAAAGGGGTTCAGCTTTTCCCTGGAAAATAATAATTACACCGTTTATGACGAAAATACCGGACTTCACTGGATGAGAGGTCCAAACAGCGATTTGTCTGCTCCGTTGGCTTCTGATAAGTTATCCTACGACGATGCTCTGGATTATGTGGATGATATGAACAACCAGGAATATGCAGGGTTTAGCGACTGGCGTCTTCCTACGGTGAAAGAATTGTATTCACTCATCGATTTCTCCGGAGAAGATATTAGTAATTATTCAGGTACAAGCACAGACGGGCTGATTCCTTTTATCGATACAGATTACTTTAACTTCGATTATGGTGAACTGGATGCCGGTGAACGTCTTATTGATTCTCAATATTTATCAGCCACAATATATGTTCAGGATCCCGGTGATATGGGGTATACCATTTATTTTGGGGTTAACTTTGCTGACGGCCGTATAAAAGGGTATGAAGGTATGCTGGGAGGAGAAGATAAAACTTTCTTTGTACAATTAGTAAGAGGAAATACGAAATATGGAACCAACAATTTTACCAATAACGGCGACGGCACAGTGACAGATTCTGCCACAGGGCTCATGTGGAGCCAGGACGATAGCGGTAGCGGTATGAATTGGAAGGAAGCACTGGCTTGGGCTGAAACAAAAAACACCGCATCTTACAATGGATATAGTGATTGGCGATTGCCTAATGCAAAAGAGCTTCAGAGCATCGTAGATTACAGCCATGCCCCCTCTTACGATGGAAAACCCGCCATCGATACTGACTATTTCAATTGTACGGAAATTACTAATGAAGAAAATGAAAGCGATTATCCATGGTACTGGACAGGAACAACCCATATCTCCTCTGGTGGAACAGGTTCTACTGCCAACTACATCTGCTTTGGTAGAGCTCTGGGATATTCTTCCTCTCTGGGGTATTACGATGTACACGGGGCTGGGTGCCAGAGAAGTGATCCCAAATACACTGATTTCTCGGAATATACCTACCTGACCAACGGTTACTATAATTCCAGTGCGCCTCAGGGAGATGTTATACGAATGAACAATTATGTCCGGCTTGTTAGAGATGCGGACTAAAAGTCATAACACAAGGTGTTTTACATGAAATAGGGAGGCTTTTGCCTCTCTGCTAGATTAAAGACTCTTTGTAGTGCCCTTCCTCTTGTAGGCGGGGCTTTTATATTTTTAGGACATGCGTTTTCTAAGTCAAAGAAGGTCATTGTATATATCGTCGTACAATTTTTGTGGGCGAAAGAACTACCAGCCGTCGTTTCTCGTATTGTTTGCATATTGGCCGTGGCCAGAGTAGTGGGGGAGCTCCCGGAGGTACTAAGATCTCCCCTTGTCAAATTACAGCAACGGTTATTTTTTACTATACAAAAATCTTTGTGTATACTCTTTTTTATCTTCTGATTATGGGCTCCTGTTTGCGTTCATGCACAGGAAGCCCGAATAAATTATAGATACTGTGAGGTTATCTTCTTGGAGGAGGGAATGGAGGATTTTTCCTGTTTCCTTCATCGCCTCGTCCTCTCCCTCCTTGGGAGCCGCCATCCTGATCTCCGCCGAAACTCATAAATCCCAATGCTCGGCCGAAAGCCAGATAGGCGGCGTTCTTACCATTCCCGCTGGAATCAGCATGGGTTGTAGAAGTCCAATAAAAGGGATAATCATTTTTATTTCCTTCATTGGAAATTGTGCTACAGTCGAAAATGGGATCAATTGCTGCCGAAGAACTGGTGTCGGGAGAGCGGCTGTAATCCAGAATGCTCTGCAGTTCCTTGGCATTGGGAAGTCGCCAGTCGCTGTAGCCTGCTGTATCAAGATTTTCTGCCCATTCAAGAGCTTCTTTCCAGTTCATCCCCTTTCCTGAATCCTTCTTCAGCCACATTAAACCCGTTGCCAGATCAGTAACGGTTCCGTCACCATTTTCTTTGAAGCGATTGATACCGTAATTTTCATTGCCTCGTACAAAAATAACGAAAAACTTTTTTTCATCACCTGATCTGGGATCAGTTATAGGATAGCCTTTGATTCGGCCGTCTGCAAAATTAACACCGAAAACTGTTTCATCCCCATTCATGGTTGTAGAAACATATTTTGTTGAACTCATATACTGAGAATCTATGATTCGTTCACTATTTGACCCATCACCGTATTCAAAATGGAAATAATCTCGGTCTATAAAAGGATTTTCAGTATAGCTTGTTTTGTTCATATCGATACTGACATCTTTTCCGCTGAAAAGGATCAGTGAATACAGTTCTTTGATACTTGGAAGTCTCCAATCACTGTGTCCTCCCAATTTAAAGGATTTTAGGGCTTTTTCCGCTTCCGTCCATGTCATTTTATCACCTGGATCCTGCTGCCACATTAGTCCTGTATTCAGATCGCTAATTGTTCCGTCGCCATTATCTTTATAGGTTGGTGTAAGGTCTTCATAATCAGCATCCTGTCCCTTGAAGAGCCTCTTGCTGCTTATTGCCTTTTTATTTCCATAGCGTGTGGTCTGATTAGTGTCTACGATCGGATAGTCCTCTGAAACAGAAGAGCTTAGTCGCACGGGACGAATATAGTTGAATATACGGATAACATCGCCCTGAGGTCCATGACCCTCAGGATAATCTCCAGGATCACCTTCCTTTGGATCGCTTCGCTGAGCGCCGGCTCCGTGAACATCCAGTAAGGATACACCGCCGGAATTAATCCGATTATTCCCTTGCCTATCCTGCGCAGTCGCAGAAAAAACGACAAAAATCACTAATAGAAACATCAAGCTGATTCGTAATCTGTTTTTCATTTTATTCCTCCTGTAAATTTGACTTAAATTATGTATTATTTTTTTATTCAAATACTCCTGTCCGTTCGGATTGGAGTAAATTATCTAATTATTTTTCATGATGATGGTGTATGTGAAGCTGAAAATGAAGTGTACCCTTTTCATGCTCTGCTGTATAATTGGTGTAGTGGGGGATTGTATGTATAAGATTTACAGTTTTTTCGATCTTATCATGGCAGTGGGAATCGGTTGGGCGTTTTATGCCGCTTTGAACAGCCTCGACAACTGGAATCAAAACAAAAGACTTGTATTCAGAAATATCCTCTTAACTTTATTATTTTCATTAATTTTGATAGATCATTTGATAAAACCTGAGTTCGAGCAGAGCTTTTCCATTTTTCTTTTTTTGTGTATTACACGGAATATCTATTTTCTTATCGGGCCATTGTTGTGGATTTATACCAAAGGTCTGTTGGATAGCTCCTCACATTTTAGACTCAGTACACTAATCCATGTTCTACCTTTTCTTTTCTGGTTCATTTTAAACATCTTATTTCCGAATATCCTGCTGATATTTCCAGCAAATCCTGACCCAATTACGAATATGAGTGGTCCGCCTTTGGCAGAACCTTTTGCCCCTGTTCACCATTGGATCTGGTTGTCGCGTGTGAGAGACTTGGGTTCAATATTGTCTGTGCTGGTCTATGGTATTTTTTGTTATATCAGGTTGAAACAGCATCAACGACAGGTCCCTCGTTTCTATTCTTCAAGGGATACCAGAAAAACCCTCAGCTGGTTAAGTATTCTGATCTTTGTCATAATTATTGTAAACAGCTTGAATCTAATCTTGATATCCATTAATCCTGCTGATACCCCCATCTTTTTCCTAAGATTTCATTCTGCCTATCTTAGATCCTTTCCGGCAATGTTGTTCTTGCTTTATTTCTCTTATTTTTCCAGAAAACAGGACAGCACGGAGAATATTAGGGAGAATGAAAAAAAAGAGAAATATCAGAAACAGCTGATGACGAAAGATGAACGTGATAGCCTGTACCAACGCATTAATAGGGCAATGGAAAGTAAAAAATTTTATCTGAATCCTGATCTGTCTCTTGAGGAATTGGCGAAAGAACTAGGAGAAAGCAAGCACCAGATTTCACAGGTTTTAAATTCCTGGGAAGGTAAAAACTTCTTTACCTTTATTAATGATTACCGTATAAAAGAGTTTATAAAATCTGTTGAAGAGGATAAATATCCTAATTTTACAATGCTTGGAATCGCTATGGAGTGTGGTTTTCGCTCGTCTTCTTCATTTTATTCGCTTTTTAAAAAAGCCATAGGAAAAACTCCCAGGCAATATATCTCCGAAATGAAAAAATATGCCTGAAGGGGCTTATCGTTTTTTATACGGAGTTGATGTTACATTTTTGGTTGCAGATAATTAAAGAACAACTTTGTTTCACTTTTTATTTGATGAAGATGGAAATAGGTCACAGTTTGCTGCTTAATCTTCTTGTGTATTACTCAATGTTGGTTGAACCTTTTCTTTGTAGAGAGTTTATTCGCCGGGAAGGTTTAATACCCCACCCTTCTTTAGCAGGATTCTACATGCGGAATCTTCTATTTGGAAAGAGTATTTTTGTGTTGGGTATGAAACCTTACTGTCTAAACCCATTCCTTGCAGAACCAACCTGTGTTTGCTCTGCACCGGAGTGGTTGATTGGTTTCTGGCAGATATTGACACAATCTTATGATGTTGATACTAATTATATGATAACAAAGTTATCTTAGCATAAGCTTGTAAATCTGAAAAAACAAAGATAAAGCCTTAAAAGAAAACTTGTTACAAACTTTATTTTTTTGCCTCAAGATAACTTAGTTAGCAAGCAGTGTTATCTTGAGGCAATAATTCTTAAAAAATTTGATCAGGAGGTCAAACTGGATGTCTAAAGAAAAAAAAGAATTTGTTTTAAAGCGCTATGTTCCCTATATGGGAAAAAAGAAGGCGCTTTTACCCTTATCGTTGATATTGTCAGGGCTTGCGGCCATTTTAAATATAATGCCCTTTGTATTGGTCTGGTACATAGTCCGTTATATACTGTCGGCTCCGGGCGCTATAAAGGTTTCTGATATAAGTCTCTATGCCTGGCTTGCCTGCGGAAGCGCCGTCCTGGGTATTATCGTTTATTATGGTGGACTTATGAGCTCCCATCTCGCGGCCTTCAGGGTTGAAGTAGGGCTTCAAAAGGCCGGCATGAAAAAAATCATGAATATGCCCCTGGGATTCTTTGATGAACACTCAAGCGGAAAACTTAGAAAAATTGTAAATGAAGGCGCGGGAACAACCCATTCATTTCTGGCTCACCAGCTGCCGGATCTGGCAGGAAGCATTATTTCACCTATCATTCTTTTGGTCATGCTCTTTGTTGTGGAATGGAGAATGGGAATAGCCTCTCTTGTTCCCATTCTTCTAGGATTTATAACCATGGGAACCATGATGAACTCAAAGGGTCGGAGTTTTCAAAAGCAATATACCGACTCTCTGGAGCAGATGAGCTCTGAGGCTGTGGAATATATCCGCGGCATCCCTGTTGTAAAAACCTTTGGTCAATCCATATTCTCATTCAAGCGGTTTCATCAAAGTATAATCAGATACCGTGATATGGTTAATGCCTATGTGCATCTCTGGCAAAAATCAATGTCGTTTTATACCATTATAATGCAGTCCGCAGCCTTCTTTTTAATACCTGTTGCGGTTCTCATGCTTGGCCGGACGGATAATCCTGCACCGGTTCTGGCCGACTTTATTTTTTATATCCTTATTTCCCCCATGTTTACCATGCTTCTTATGAAGTCGATGAATTTCAAGGAAAAAACCTTGATTGCCGAGCAGGTGATTGATCGTTTGGATAATCTTTTGGATTACCCCATGATGAGCCTTGGCCGGAGTGAAGTTGTTCCCGATGAGAATAGCCTTGAGTTTAGGAATGTAGCCTTTTCCTATAAAGGCAGTGACAAAAAGGCAGTTGATCAGATCAGCTTTAAGTTGAAAGCCGGGGAACATGTCGCTCTTGTAGGTGCTTCTGGTGGAGGCAAAACTACGATGGCAAGGCTCGCGGCGCGCTTCTGGGATGTGGATGAGGGCGAGGTTCTTGTAGGCGGAATAAATGTGAAGGAGGTTCCAAAGAAAAGGTTGATGGATGAAATCTCTTTTGTATTTCAGAGTACAAAACTGTTTAAGGGAACGCTTCGGGAGAATATTGTTTTTGGTAAGGAAGGCGTTAGTGATAAGGACATAGAAAAAGCTATTGAGTTTTCCCAATCTAAAGAGATTATAGAGAAGCTTCCTGACGGCCTTGATACGGTAATAGGTTCAAAGGGAACTTACCTCTCAGGCGGAGAGCAACAGCGAATAGCGCTGGCAAGGGCTATGGTAAAGAACGCTCCCATAGTTTTGCTTGATGAAGCTACCGCTTTTGCGGACCCGGAGAACGAGCATTTGATACAAAAGGCTCTGAAGGAGCTTAGCCGGGACAAGACCAGCCTTATGATCGCGCACCGCCTTACAAGTGTGCAGGATGCGGACAGGATTCTTGTTGTTGAAGCTGGCCGAATCGCTGAAGAAGGAACCCACACAGAACTTATAGAAAAGGGCGGGCTATATAAAAGTATGTGGGATGAATATCAGGCTTCCGCCGACTGGAAAATTGAGGCAAAAGAAGCTATAGCAACAGGAGAGCACAATGATTAATTATCTTCAAAAAAAATACGCCCTGTCCAAAGACGGAGCTAAGGATATATTCAAAGCAATAATATGGACTGTGGTTCTGGAACTCGTTATTATTATTCCGGTTATTCTCAGTTTTTATTTTATCAGAGAACAACTGGGCCTTTTAGGATTGGCCGCGGTAGACGGAAGCAAAGGCATAGGCTTTTATATCGTTTTGTCTGTAGCTTCTTTTATCCTGATGTATATCATAGCCTTGTTTCACTATAATTCCGTGTTCACAAAGATTTATTCGGAAAGCGCCCGGAGACGGATAAGTCTTGCGGAAACCCTCAGAAAGCTTCCTCTCTCCTTTTTCGGAAAGAAGGATGTTGCCGATCTCAGCTCTACCATAATGGAAGACGTTTCGGAATTTGAAAAGCTCTTTTCTCATTCTGTTCCCCAGCTTTATGCCGCTGGCATTACCATCTCAATTATGATTGTGGGATTATTCTTCTACAATTGGAAGATATCTATTGCTGTATTCTGGGTAATTCCGGTTTCGTTTTTGGTGTTTAACCTTTCACGGCGGTATCAGAAGAATGTAAGGATGAGGATTTATAATATAAAAAGGGATGTCTCTGATAAGATACAGGAAGGGCTTGATTCTGTTCATGAAATAAAATCCTTTAACATGGAAGATTCCTATTCAAAAAAGCTTGATTCCAAGCTGGATGAATATGAAAACGAGCTGATAGGCTCGGAACTTTTTATCGGAGCTCTTGTAAATCTTTCCTATATCTTTTTACAGCTTGGTCTACCTACAGTCATAATTACTGGTATCTATCTCTTGTCAAATGGCTCTATTGATATTTTTACCTACGTTGTTTTCCTTGTTCTTACCGCGAGAATTTATAATCCGATCATGAGTGTACTAAATAACTTTGCGGCTCTTATTCATCTGAATGTAAGGATAGACCGCATGAAAGAGATGGATAATATGCCAAAGCAGGAAGGCTCTCTTGATTTTTCTCCTGATGGGTTTGATATCGAATTCAAGAGAGTATATTTTTCATACGAGGAGGGAGTTCAGACCTTGAGCGATGTAAGCTTTACCGCAAAACAGGGGGAGGTGACCGCTCTTGTTGGCCCCTCAGGTGGCGGAAAGAGTACTGTTGCCAAGTTGTCCGCCCGTTTCTGGGACATCAATCAGGGTGTTATTACTCTTGGCGGCGAGGATATCTCAAGGATTGATCCAGAGACTCTTTTGAATAATTTTTCTATTGTATTTCAGGATGTCACGCTCTTTAACTCAAGTGTTATGGATAATATTCGTCTTGGTAAAAAAGATGCTTCAGATGACGAGGTTATAAAAGCCGCTCGTCTTGCCAGATGTGAAGGTTTTATTAACAAGCTTCCTGAGGGGTATAATACCAGAATAGGAGAGAATGGCGAAAAACTATCCGGTGGAGAAAGGCAGCGTATCTCGATTGCCAGAGCAATCCTTAAAGACGCGCCTATAATTCTTCTGGATGAGGCAACAGCCTCACTTGATGCCGAGAATGAAACAAAGATTCAGGGAGCCCTTGGTGAGCTTATAAAAGAGAAGACCGTCCTGATTATTGCACACCGTATGCGAACCGTTCTTGGTGCCGATAAGCTTGTGGTGCTGAAAGACGGCTCAATCGCTGAAATGGGCAGCCCGGAAGAACTTCAGAAACTGGGCGGACTTTTCTCTTCCATGCTGCGGGCACAATATCAAGCTGGTTAAGATTAACCCTCCGGGAGTTTAACAAAACTCCCGGGATTGATTTTAATTATTTACCATGACCAGACATCATTATAGTAGCTATAACCATTCGCTTCATAATATCCACCGAGAACCCATATTTTATCGTTATAGACTACACTCTTTAATTCCCTTCTTGCGTCCCAGACTGCAGAATTTGTGGTTTTAGTCCAAGTCGTCCCATCAGAGCTATACCAGATGTCATGATAGAACGCAAAACTATTATCGCTATCATAATAATATCCACCAAGAACCCAAAGTTTATCATTATAAACTATACATTGAAACTTCATACGAGAAGTCCACATCGGATTACTTTCTGTATCTGTAGTATCTACTTTATTCCACTCTTGCCCGTTAGAGCTGTACCATATATCATTTTGAGAATAAGAGTCTGAATTACAGCCTCCCAAAACCCAAAGCTTGTCTTTAAAAACTACACATTGAAAATAACCTCTTGCAGACCACATGGAATCACTTTCTGTATTATCTACGATCTTAGTCCACGTTGTACCATTACTACTGCTCCATACGTCATTATAATAAGTACTATTGTTATATCCACCAAGAATCCAAATTTTGTCATTATAAACTACGCTTGAAAGACCTTGTCGAGCAGACCAGTCTGCAGAATCAGTTGCTTTGCTCCAGGACGCTCCATCAGAGCTGTTCCATACATCATTCAAGTTTGATGAGTTTCCATATCCACCCATAACCCAGATTTGATTATTAAAGACTACACTTGAAAAACCATATCGTCCTATCCAGTCTGCAGAGTCAGTTGCTTTGCTCCAGGACGCTCCATCAGAGCTGTTCCATACATCATTCAAGTTTGATGAGTTTCCATATCCACCGAGAACCCAAATTTTATCATTATATACTACACTTTGAAATCTTTTTCGACTTGACCAATCGGCGGCACTGGTTTCTTCAGACCATGCTCTTGTTGTTATTGTTGCAGTAAGAGATACGGTATAGCTGCTCTCATCACTATCGTTATTAGATATAGTCAGAGTAGCGCTTTTAGTTTCTGTTTCGGTTCCTGTTGAAAGACTTATTGTAAAAGTAGTACTCCCCCCTGCTTCTACTGTTGAGTTTGGCTCAGAAGTTATAGAGAACGAGTCCTCGTCAGTTCCGCTGATGCTAACGTCTGTTATCTTAAGTATATCATTGCCAGAATTTTTTATAGTTCCGGTAACTTCAACTGTTTTAAATACCTGAACATCGCTAAAGTCATAACTGCCGGAACTTTCTATACTATCAGTGCCTATCAAAACATCAATTTCGGGAGCCTTTACCTCAACTGTTCCAGAATCTGTTATTTCTGGATCTATTGTTCCTGTATCACAACCGTAAGCAATAATACACATAATAAATACGATAATAATAATGGTTCGTTTCATATTTTCTCCATGTTTTATTTATCAATTTAAGAGTATTCATGTTTTGAACAAATATTATGTAACAAGCTTTTCAATGGAGTTTGTTCTAATATTAGTCGAAAGCATTTCTCTCGATCCGAACGATGCTATATTTAAAAAAAAGATTTTCCTTAACAAATGTTAAAATTTTAGATAAATTTTCTTAGATTCTTAAAGTTTTATATAGGAGCCTCAGAGAATTAGACAAATTTTAGGTGGTCTATATAAAGTACAATACTTTACTGTTAGTTAGAAATGTACTAATTATATGTTTGTAGAAGAGGAAAACAAAGCATAATATACATTATGGTCACAATTTCAGAAACTTAGCGGATAACAATTTGAAAGGTTTGAATACAAAAAATTTACAGTTTTATTAGGGGGGGCTTTTGCAATTTACCAGGACCAGACATCATTGTCATAGTTATAACCATTACCACAAGCATATCCGCCAAGAACCCATATCTTGTTATCATAAACTAAGTTTTGGAAATGGAAGCGAGGATACCAACAGGATGGTTTATAAATGTTTTTCCAGTTCTTTCCATCTACACTATTCCATAGGTTCCCATTAAGTCCATCTATAACCCATAATTTTCCTTCATAAGCTACACTTCGCAAATATGTACTTACCGACAAACCTATTGAATTAGAGGCCAAAGCCCATTTTATTCCGTCTTTGCTATACCATACATCCTGTAAATATTTCCCGCAACTATCCACTCCGCCTAACACCCAGAGCTTATTATTGTATACAACACTTTGAAACGTTCTTCGGCCAGACCATGCTGCATTATCGGTTGCCAGTGTCCATTTTATTCCATTTTCGCTATACCATACATCCTGTAAATATTTCCCAGAACTATCAATTCCACCTAATACCCAGATTTTGTTGTTAAATACGATACTTTGAAATCCTCCTCTAACAGTCCAGGCTGCTGAGTCGGTGATTTTTGTCCAGCTTATTCCATCGCAACTGTACCACACATCATTATATCGAATAGAACCATCAAATCCTCCAAGAATCCATATTTTGTTATCATAGACTACACTTTGAAAGATTGTCCGTTTTTTAAAGACAGTTTCTGTTAATTGATTGCTTATCTCTGTCCAGTTTTTACCGTCAACACTGTTCCATATTTTATTGTTATTACAGAAGTTTTGATCACACCCTCCTATAATCCAGATTTTATTATTATATGCTACACTACGAACAATTGCTCGTTTGCCCCATGTTGTTTTTGTTGAGGTATTATTCTCTTTTTTCCAATATCTTTTTGTACCTTTTACAGCGAGTGATACTGAATAAGTCTTTTTATCACTTGTTATAGTTAGGGTTGATCGTTTTAAGCCTATAGCTTGAGGCAATGAAGTTACCTTAAAGCTGGTCATCGCGCCTT
>JAQQAK010000062.1 GCA_028527945.1 Spirochaetaceae bacterium | reverse complement strand
TTGTTGTAATACCACATAGAACAACTGTATCAATTCTGCTTTGATTTATTATCGTATCCTGAATAACAACACATGGATGTGGAATACTTTTGTTTTCAGGAGATATTTGATACCAGAAAATATCTCCTTGGTCAATTTGCATAGTTAATCCTCATCTACAACTCTATTCTCATTCTTATCATGTCACGGCATTCTATTCCGTTCTCATATATCCGTTCAGGATGAGTTCTTCTGAAAAAATCGAAATCGATACCTACAATACGAAATCCGCATTTTTGATACAATAGCATTTGAACTACTCCGGGATTTCCGGTTCCAATTTCTATTGTTTTTATATCACTCTTTTTTATTTCTTCAATAACGTATAAGAGAAGCTGTTTTCCAATCCCCTTATTATGAAGTTCTTCCTTAACTGCAAGGTTCATTACCTCCATAGTTTGGGCTTTTGTCTCCATTACAAGAACAACACCAACAGTTTCTCCATCAATTTCAGCGGTATAGCAGATGCCCTTATCAAGATAGCTATTTACCAATTCTTCAGATGGATCGGCAAGCAATAGTAAATCCATTGGCGCGTCAGCCTTTGAATATAGTTTTTTTATAGTTATATCCATTCTATCTCCCATAACCTGGCTTTTAGTGACAAGCAAACACAGTACGCTGTTTCAATCGATAAGATTTACAAATTCCTCTTAAAAATAAGAAATACATCTTCTGTTGTTGAACCGTCTTTTTCTGTATAAGGTTCAATTTCTCTACTTTCAACAGAGAAGCCATTTCTTGTGAACTTTTCAATTATGTCTTCAGTTTTATAATAGTTAAAAAAGATTTCAGAATCAGAAAAGCTTGTGGTTTCATATCCAGGTTGCTTTCCGGTCATGAAGCTTATGTAAAGATACCCTCCAGGATTTAATAATCTGGAAACTTTATCAATAAGCTTATAGGCGTCTTGATCTGACAAATGCACAATAATGAATGATAAACAGATTCCATCAAACATTTCAGAGCTATTAAAATTCTCTGTAGTTGAAACATAAAAAACTCCCCTGGGGCAGTTCTTTTTTGCAATCTCTATCATTGATTCTGAAAAATCAAAGCCGATAATCTTGTGTCCGGCCTCGGAAATGATTTTTGAATTTAATCCGCTGCCGCAGCCAACATCCAGAATTTTAGATTTTTCTTTAAAACACGAAACATATTTATTCATTTGTTTTTGATATGGTTCGTAGATAGAGAACTTATCATTATATTTTGCCGCGAATTGATTATATGATTTTTGGGTTTTGTCCATTTGTTTCCTTTGTTATCCACATAACGTAGACTTTTTGTATTTTATCTAAACATGATAAACATATCATTGTCTGTTTCAAAGAGCCCAAGAACAAAGCTCCTTAATTCGTTTCTATAATTTCCTTAACTATCTCAATTACACTGGCTATATAACTATGACATTTTTTATTCATTCCCTTAGAACGATACCGCTCCCGGCCTTCATCCGTCAGCAAGCTACATCCATCTAATAGTTCTTTACAAATAATTGTATCATTTTCTGTTTCAAATTTTTTGATTAATTCTCTAACCTTTATATAAACATCATCTTGTTTATCTTTTCCATCAGACAACCCTCTTCCATATAAAAGGTTCAAAGCAAGAATCCCGCCTGAAACTGCCCCACAAACATGCTGAGTACGGCCCATTCCGCCGCCAAATCCGGTTGCAACTTTTAAAGAAAAATCTTCTGATAAATCTGTGTATTCAGATAAACTGAACAAAACAGACTGAGCACAGTTATATCCTTCTATAAACTTATTAACTCCAATTTCAGAACTATTCATGGATTCCTCTTTTTCTGCTTAAATATTGCTCCAAATGCATAATAGAATTTATTGATCTATTTTATTTTCTTCTTATAATCATCTCTTGTAAAGGGGGCATAGATATACTCTTAATATGGATTATTAAGAGTATATTTCACAGATAAAATTCTAATTTTATCTATGAATGCTGTTTTTTACAGTTTTTCACAAATTCAACAGGAAATTGAGTCTTTGCTGCTGTTTCTTCTATAGACATACCTTTATTTAAATATCTTATGCAGACAACTTTCATATCTTCACCAACTTCAATCACATTTTGACTTGGATCGTAGAAACGAATAACTCTCTGCCCCCATTCATGTTCTATAATATCATGCAAATAAACGACATCGTATTTAGAGTTCTTTAGCTTCTTGATAAAAGCATCCAAATCTTCAGTTTCAAATGTTATTTCAAAATTATTCGGTTTTGTTTTAAGTTCATCAGTTGACAAATTGATCATTTTAGCAAAATGAGGTTTTAATTGTATAGAAAACATCCCCTCATAGGTGATATTCTCACCAAAATCATATTTAACTCTCTGCCCCAGCAAATTCTCATAAAAATCTCTGGACTCCTCAATATTATTAACAGCAATACAGGGCGCAACATATTTCATCATAAAACTCCTCAAAAATATTTATTTAATTCTATTTATTAAAAAAATTATTGTATTGTAAAAATCGGACACCTTTTTTGTTTTTAATCTTTTCTGGAGACTCTTCGCAAAATTGTTTAAAATCCTTTATCAAATGAGACTGATCATAGTATGTATCCGCAACTGCGTTCTCACAATAATTACGAAAGCGTAGTATTTTTAAATATTTTTTAGGAGGAATTCCTATAATATTATTGATTTTTCGCTGAAGCTGGCGGGGACTTATTCCCATATCCAATGTCAATGAATCAAGCGATTGTAAACCTTGTGAAGAATCAAGATGCTTAAACAAATTTAATTTTCCGCTGTCAACATTCCTGCTAATTTTGTCAGAATAGTAATCTTGTATTAAACGAATACCATCTGAAGTCTTAAAAGGAACAATATTGGCTAATTGTTCTGCAGAGGGAATTAACTCATTATTATCAAGCGCTATGGAGCTGTTAATTATTTCATTAATAGGAAACTTGAAGATTGTTGTAGCCGCAGCTGGTTTAAATCTGATTCCAAGGACTTTAACAGGTTTTGTATACGTTATATCAACCTTATTTTCCCAAAGTCCGGTAAGGCTTGTATTAACTAGTTTATCACCTTCAAAAATATACATTAAATCAAAATAGCCATCTGGAAGTATTGAATATTTCTGTTTTACAAATTGATCATAAGAGAACGTCCAAAAAGTTTTAATATAATCTTCCATAAAAGGAGGCGGTGCTATCAAGTTATAAACATGCATATTTTTCATACTATATGTTTTATTAGAAATTACAAGATTCAGCGAAAACTTTAGATAGAAAAGACATTAAATCCCGCCCTGAATTATAACGAGAGGAAGTAGATACCGATTAAAAAAATACCAAAGCATAATAGGATTATCCTATCAAGTAATAAGATTATATGGATGAATCTATTTCAATTACTAAACTCACATTTTACTTTACAGGGAACCAACAGCCATTTTGGACGAAAATTCCTTTGACAGAAAAAATAACTTTTTCCTATCATTAACCCTAATTATTGTTATCCCAAAAATGTAAACGATGAAAGCTACGACTCGCAGTAGTTATTCCAAAATTGTTCTACAAAAATCAAATACGAATGATTCATTGCTAAAAAACAAAGGCTGTCACAACCAGCTATGTGTTCGCCGTTGTAACGCATATGCCCTGGGTGTCGGAACGGATCTGTCCTCCTTTCGGCGTTCGTAAAATAATCTGAATCTTCACCCAAAAATGCAAACAGCTGCTGGGCGTATCGATGCGTGGTCTCATCATCTCTAACTCTCTGCGGATTTAATGAGACCTCTTTCATTTTTTGCTTGCATTCAAACTGAATCATTTGTTTGGCCAGAACAACCGCGTCCGCTTTGGGCAACTTATAGAAATCGCTGTACTCGTGTTGATCACAGTTCTGTCTTAAAAAATACGAAACGAGTTCTTCTGATGTTGGTTTTCCAAGCGGAGATATAAAGTAGGTATTATTTCGGTCTGTATAGTAAACCATTGAGGAGTCATCGTACCCTAGCCCCTTCACCAGCTCGTCTGTTGTTTGTAGCCGAACGGGCGTAAAAATCGCTCCGGGAGTCGGAGCATTTAACACCTCAACATTCCAATCAAGCGTGTGGATAAACACATCCACAATTTGCGAAACGGGGGTACCTTCTTCTCCTTGTAAATCATCTAATTGCTGTAATTTTTGTCTCAATACCTTTTGGTAGGTATCATTTTCAAAAAGATGTTCAGGAATAGAAACCCCATAACAGGAGGCAACTACCATCGGAATATTCAGTAAAAAATGTTCGTTTGAAAATAAAAATACGAAATCTACGGTCTGCTTCTCTTTATCAAAACACCCCTCAAATTCTTTTGAAAAAAAAGTTGTAATTATATTTGATAAAATGCTTTTCACAGCTGTCACATAAATCCTTTGTGCCTTGTAATCATTTACTTTTCATCTACCGTTAATCATTTGCAGTTTCATTTTACGTCCATTAGAATTTATCTTCTTTGAATAAAAAATGCATTGGTGCTAATTTCTTATAACGCTTAGGAGAGTATCTTAATCTCAGACCATGATACTTTTCGAGTTGGACTAAACATGAGTAAGCAGCACTCTACGCCATGGAGTTTTAATATGCTTATTTCCATGTAAAAAAGTATTTCTAAAACAAGAAACAACTTAAAAATGTTTTTTTTCACCAACTTTTTTATTTTACCGTTCTTACTGCAAATTTGCAAACTGTTTCTGATATCTTACATTTTTTATGGCAAACCTATAGCGCTTAAAAAATGGGATACTATGTAAAAAGATAATTTACTCAAGAAGAAATAGATCCTCTAATAATTTATGAAAATCATCTGGATTTTTATATCTAAGGATACCCCAGATTTGGTGTAATCCGAACACCGCAAGCCAGCAATGCTGGCTGAGGAGCACAGCGTTTGCCATTTGTTATGTGTAGGAAGCTCGCCATAACCATTGTTCTTATGGATCAAGTTCTCTTCCCATTTTCCCACCATATTCCTGTAATAACCCGATAATATTCAAGTAGACCTCTTCTTCTCTGTGAGAAAGGGCCTGGTCTAAAGCAGTCTTTCCATTTTCTGTTTGTATGTTAGGATCAGCACCATGGCCAAGTAAAATCTTTGCAGCTTGATAGTTTCCCCATAGAGCAGCAAGGCAAAGGGGGGTATAGCCGTCTTTCTCTCTCTGGTCTATGAAACATCCAGCTTCCAACAACATTGTAATAAATTCAGAATCACATTCCCTGTTCTCAGAGATAACATGAAGCAGATTTTCCCCATTTTCCGATCCCTTCACAAATTCAGGCTCATATAATGAATAGTTCTCTTTTGGAAATAAAGATTCGATTTCTGATTGATTAAAAGCTTTGGCGTACAACAGAGAAGATGCCCCATAGAGATCATACATAGTAGGGTCGGCACCATTTTCCAGAAGAACACGAACTGTTTCAATCTTTCTTTTTTTAACAGCAAGATGAAGAGGAGTTTCGTTATATGAGGTTAATGCATTGATATCTGCCCCATGACGGATATACATCTCAACTATCCGGCTGATATCAGCGTTGTTAATTGCGGCAAAGTGAAGGGGAGTATAGAGATTTTTATCAGATCCCTGCACATTAAACTTGTAGTTTATGTCCGCTCCATGCTTAAGAAGAATATCAGCAAACTCAATCATCCTCTCTTCGGGGATACCAATGGCTACAACACGTATTAAAGGAGATGATTTATTTATATCATTTGTATTAACAGAAAGTCCCTTGGAAATAAAGAGATTCAGCATATCCCTGTTCCCTCTTTCTATTGCATAATATACAAGTGTTTCACCATTCCTGTTGGTTGCTTTATAATCAGCTCCTCTTTCGATGAGAAGTTTTGCCACCTCACATCTCTTGCTTGCCAGATCACGTGCATAATCACCATCAACCTCTTTGGACCTGTACCCGAACATCGAGAAAAAGGGCGAACTACCCTGGCTGTCGAGACTATCAAGATTGGCACCAGCATCGACCAGAAGCTTCACCAGCTCTGTTGAACCTGTGCTTGTGGCATGGTGTAGAGGAGTTTTCCCCCTGTTATCTGTGACACCAAGATCAATGGATTCATCAACCAATTGTGAAACTAAAGGAATATTCTCGTCAATACATCCTGCAAAAAGAAAACCCTTCTTCAAATTGTCATTTAACAAAACTACTGGATCGCTATTAAAAAAAACATCGACCTCAGAGAATCCTTCCTTCTCCTTATTCTGTAGAAGTACTACCGGATTACTTATTTCTTCTTCATTTAGTTTTGAGATTTTAAGCTTTCTCTTCTTTTCCAATAGTGTGATAGCATCAGCGTATTTCTTCTCCAGCATGAGATTCTTTACTTTAATATATACTTTATCCATGATTCCTCCATATAAATAGGCACATTACCATTGACCTTACATTAATTTATAAATTTTAATAAATCAGAGTCCAACATGAGATTTAGTCAGACACTGCATCTACATAGTACTTTTTATAAACAACTTATGTCTGTCTGAAATAACTTTATTCAAAATATTACAAAATATAGAAACGGCGTGCACAAATACGCCCGATGGCTATCATTGGCGAGACAATGTCGTATAACAACCTCGTAAATATTCGGAGTTGCTTGAGCGTAGCGAAATCAATTTGGGTGAAGGTGCGTCTTCGCACTGGAACCGCATATTTGCTTGTTATCTTGCATCTTATTTTCTACTCAATTTTTTGTTGTTCATAGATCTGTTCTTTTGAGTATTTACATATTGGCCAAGGAATAAGAATTTCTTTTAAACTTGACTTATAATCCC